>CALWUF010000048.1 GCA_944384655.1 uncultured Butyricicoccus sp.
CTTTAGACTTGATGAAGCAATACAAATCTAAAACGGGCTCTAAACGTGCGTTGTCAAAACTCATGTTTGACTGCCTGCTCGATTGCAATATGACCATTCGGGTGCTTTCTCAAAATTGATTTCCGTGGCTGACAAATCCCCACTTCTAAATATGATTCCTCAATGATAGAAACGTCGCCCCGGCGGTATCATTACAGCCGGGGCGACACAGTCATAAACGAACGAATCTTATTCCAGACAGACGCGAATAAACCGGCTTCCCAGCGCCGTCATTATGATATTTCCCGTACTCAGACGGATCTGTCCGCCGTGATATTTCGGGAACCGTTCACGGAATTCATCAACGGTATTGTTGATGACCTGTTCAAACAGCATATAAATATTCTCATATACATCACTCTGAATCTGAGCCAGTTCCTCTCGTTCCGAGCGCATATGTACTTCAATCAACTGTAACCGGATGAGGTTATCGATAGCCGCCTGAACCCGTGCATAATCGCCGTCCTCGGGCAGAAATTCTGTCATGCGGCTGATCACCTTGACCGCACTCGATCTGATTTCAACCTGACGGCAGGAAAATCCACTTTCTTTCTTGGTTTTACATAGATAGCAATTGGCAACGCCCATGGTCACGCGATCACGCAGTGTTCGCAGAAATGCCAGATCCAGGCTGTCCAGTTGTCCGACAATGGCAACAAACGCGGGGTGTACGAATCCACGTTTTTGTGGATTCATGTTCGCTGCCAGCAGATTGGCATACCCAATACAGGTTATTTCATCCGCCCAAGTACAATCCATCAGCACATGCGCCACAATGCTGGGAACAGGCCTACATGGTTCCTGCGTAATACGCTCCGCAACAAGGGCTGACATTGTTTCCAAAACATCTTCATCGTGGCTATAGGGTTTCAAATATTCGGTAACCTGCTGCTCAAACAAAAAAACTCACTCCCTTCCCTTTGTACATCATATCATCCCTGTTCATAAATTGCAATGAAAACGTCCTGTTTTCCATATCGGAAAACAGGACGCACTCTATTTTTTACAAATCGTACACAAATTCACTATTTATTCCTGAATGCCCGGCAGTTTCGGGATGGTTGCAAACCCCCGCGCCAGATCTTCATCGGTCGGAATGGTATCCGTCATCGTGTTTTCATTGTATGCCTTATATGCGGCGAGATCAAAATAACCGGTGCCGGTTAAGTTGAACAAAATGGTCTTTGCTTCTCCCGACTCACGGCAACGAATTGCCTCATCAATTGCCACGCGAATGGCGTGAGAAGATTCCGGTGCAGGCAAAATACCTTCAATCTTTGCGAACATTTCAGCCGCTTCAAACACAGCCGTCTGCTCAACTGCACGCGCCTCATCCAGGAAACCGTCATGATACAGCTGGGAAAGAATCGGGCTCATACCATGATAGCGCAGACCGCCTGCATGGTTTGCCGAAGGGATAAATCCACAACCAAGCGTATACATCTTTGCCAATGGCGTGACCATTCCCGTATCGCAGAAATCATACGCAAACTTACCGCGTGTCATGGACGGGCATGAAGCCGGTTCAACAGCAATGAAATACGGGTTTGCCTTACCCGTCAGCTTGTCACCCATAAACGGCGCCATAATACCGCCGAGATTGGAACCGCCGCCTGCGCAGCCAATGACGATATCCGGATAGGCGTCCACTTTTTCCATTGCAGCCTTTGCCTCAATACCGATGATACTCTGATGGATCAAAACCTGATTGAGTACGCTGCCGAGGACATACCGATAGCCATCATGTGTGGTTGCATATTCGACTGCCTCAGAAATTGCCGTGCCGAGCGAACCCGTACTTCCCGGGAAGCGCGCAAGAATCTTTCTGCCGACCTCCGTCGTATCCGATGGAGACGGGATGATATCCGCATCATACGTATGGATGACTTCTTTACGATAGGGTTTCTGCTCATACGAACACTTTACCATAAATACTTTGCAGTCAAGCCCAAAGTATTGGCATGCCATGGACAGTGCCGTTCCCCACTGACCTGCGCCAGTTTCGGTAGTAACGCCTTTCAGCCCCTGCTCTTTGGCATAATATGCCTGTGCAATCGAGGAATTGAGCTTATGGCTGCCGCTCGTATTCCCACCTTCATATTTATAATAGATCTTTGCCGGGGTATCCAGCGCTTCTTCCAGATAATATGCGCGCATCAACGGGGATGGGCGATACATACGATACCGCTCCCGCACAGGTTCCGGGATATCAATAAATCGATCCGTTGCATTCAATTCCTGCTCTGCCAGTTTTTTGCAAAAAATGGGGGACATATCGTCCACGGTAACCGGCTGGAGTGTACCCGGATGCAAAATGGGTCGATGGTCAGTCTTCATATCTGCGCGGACATTATACCACTGTTTTGGGATTTCATCCTCGCTCAAATAAATCTTATACGGATGGTTTGCCATAGTATCTTTTCTCCATGCTTCATCTTAGTAATGTAAGAAATTATGTTTCATCCTAATTATAGATTGGTATGTATCAATTGTCAAGCAGCGCAAACTTCTTTCATAACAACAACAAATCCGGCAGATGCGCACATCTGCCGGATCGATGGTATGAAATTTCCGGTTTACTTCACCACATTTGCTGAAGAATCCTTGAGCACAACATCATGTGCGCCGCCCTCGACAATAGATGTTGCAGATACCAGCGTAATCTTTGCTTTTTCCTGCAATTCCGGAATCGTCAATGCACCACAGTTGCACATGGTAGAGCGGACTTTCGCCAGTGTCATGCCGACATTTTCCTTCAGTGAACCGGCATACGGAACATAGGAATCAACGCCTTCCTCGAACGACAACTTCTTATCGCCGCCCATATCATATCGCTGCCAGTTTCTCGCACGTGCAGAACCTTCGCCCCAATATTCCTTCATATAAGAGCCGCCAATGACAACACGGTTTGTCGGGGACTCATCGAAACGGGAGAAATACCGCCCAAGCATCAGGAAATCTGCACCCATTGCCAACGCCAGCGTCATATGATAATCATAAACCAGACCGCCATCCGAGCAGATCGGAATATAAATGCCAGTCTGTTCATAGTACTCGTCACGGGCCGCAGCGACTTCAATCAGTGCGGTAGCCTGTCCACGGCCAATGCCCTTCTGCTCACGGGTGATGCAGATCGAACCGCCGCCGATGCCGACCTTGATGAAATCTGCACCGCACTTGGCAAGGAACAGGAAACCTTCACGATCTACGACATTGCCCATACCGACTTTGACAGAATCACCATAATTCTCACGGATCCAGTCGATCGTGATCTTCTGCCATTCCGTAAAGCCTTCGGAAGAGTCGATACACAACACATCTGCACCCGCTTCAATCAATGCCGGAACACGCTCTGCATAATCGCGGGTGTTGATACCTGCACCGACCATATACCGCTTGTGGGCATCCAGCAATTCGAGTGCATTTTCCTTATGAGAATCATAGTCCTTGCGGAATACCATGTAGACAAGATTCTGATTCTCATCGATAATCGGCAGGGAATTCAATTTGTGATCCCAGATGATGTTGTTTGCTTCCTTGAGGGACGTTTCCTTCGGCGCAGTAATCAGCTTTTCAAACGGCGTCATGAACTCGCTGACACGGATCGAACGCTCCATACGGCTGATGCGGTAATCGCGTCCAGTGACAATGCCAAGCAGTTTGCCGTTCGGCATACCGTTGTCCGTGACTGCCATGGTGGAATGACCGGTCTTTTCTTTGAGTGCGAGAACATCGGCCAACGTCTGATCCGGCTTGATGTTGGAGTCACTTACAACAAAACCGGCCTTATAACTCTTGACCTTTGCAACCATCGCTGCTTCGGATTCAATGCTCTGGGAGCCATAGATAAACGACATACCGCCTTCTTTGGCCAGTGCAATCGCCATGGTATCATTGGATACCGCCTGCATGATTGCGGATACCATCGGGATGTTGAGAGAAATCGGACACTCTTCTTCACCCTTGCGGAATTTAACAATCGGCGTCTTTAAGCTGACATTGGTGGGAATACATTCTTTTGAGGAATAGCCCGGTACCAACAGGTATTCACTAAAGGTACGGGATGGTTCAGAAAAGTATTGTGCCATCGTTTTTCGACTCCTTTTCCTAATCTTCAATACTGACGTTTATTGTAATTAAATTACATTATACTCGCCCGCTGTTCCAATGTAAACAGCCTAACTGTCGAAATTTTTATCAAAACGTCCGTGCTTCATGGTCATTTTTCCCGCGTATATGTGATACATATGTATGTTATCTCATTGGCACGCTTATTTTTGAATCGTTAACCAATCCGGTTATACAATTGTCCGTTATATGCGAACAGCGCCATCCCAAAAGATGGCGCTGTAACATATGATTTTATGATTCTTTATAGCTCCACTGCGTACCCTGACGGGTATCCTTGATGATGATGCCCTTTTCATTGAGCAGGTAATCGCGGATGCGATCCGCCTCCGCAAAATTCTTTGCTTTTTTGGCAGCGGTACGCTGTGCTATCAAATCTTCAATCTCGCTGTCAATCGTCTTCTTTTCCAGATGATCCACCAGCCCGAGCACGCCGCACAGCTCCATCATACGGTCAAAACAGGTCTGAACAAATGCATGGGTACAATTCGGGTCTTTCACCGCTGTGTTGATCTCACGCACAAGCTCAAAAACTGCCGCCAGTGCATCCGCCGTATTCAAATCGTCATCCATCGCATCGATAAACTTCTGGCGGTACTGATCAAACGATGCAGCTTTTGCCTGTTCGGTCTCTGTCATGACGTCGCCCGTCTGATGGTCGAGCAGGAACTGGAGATTCTCTGCCGCCGTATACAGACGCGCCAACGACTGCTTCGCCATCATCAGCGATTCTTCCGAATAATTCAACGGGCTGCGATACTGCGCAGACAACATGAACATACGAATGGTCTCATACCCATAGACCTCAGCCGCCTCGCGGACCATAAAGAAATTGCCCTTGGATTTTGACATCTTCTCGTTGTCAATGGTCAGGAAGCCGTTGTGCAGCCAGTAATTGGCAAACGTACAGCCATTGGCACATTCAGACTGTGCGATTTCATTTTCATGATGCGGGAAAATCAAATCCTTGCCGCCGGAATGAATGTCAATCGTCTTGCCCAGATATTTATTGACCATGGCGGAACATTCGATATGCCAGCCCGGTCTGCCCTGCCCCCATGGCGATTCCCAACTCGGTTCACCCGGCTTGGCAGCCTTCCACACGGCAAAATCCATCGGATCTTCTTTCAATTCCCCGACACTGATGCGTGCGCCTGCCTGCAACTCATCGAGCGGCTGATGGGACAGCTTGCCGTATTCCGCAAAGCTTTTTGTGCGGAAATATACGTCGCCGTTCGGCGCAGCATACGCATGACCATTGTCCACCAGTTTTTTAACGATGTCAATAATGGCGTCCATGGTTTCGGTCGCACGCGGGTGCACCGTCGCCGGACGGATACCCAGTCCCTTTGCATCGGTGAAATATTCTTTGATATAGCGATCTGCAATGACGTCATAGGTCACACCCTCGGCATTGGCCTTATTGATGACTTTATCATCAATATCAGTAAAATTCTGAACGAACTGTACGTCATATCCGCGGTACTCGAAGTAACGGCGCAGAGTATCAAAAATAATAAATGGACGCGCATTGCCGATATGGAAGAAATTATAGACCGTCGGACCACAGGAATACATTTTCACTTTTCCCGGCTCAATCGGAACAAACTCTTCCTTTTTGCGTGTCATGGAATTATACAGCTTCATAAAAACTCCTCTTTGTCTGGCATACAGACAGATTTGATTTATTTGGAACGCGTTGCGCCTTCTGCTACGATATCCCAATTGCGATGTATGTAATCATAGCCGGAATACAATGTCATCAACGTCATAACCCAACCCGCAATGACAGCCAATGTGTTTGCCATACCTGTCGGATTGCCGTCGCTCACAATGCTGCACAGGAAAATGACAACGACGCCGGCGATCTGGACACAGGTCTTCACCTTCCCCGACCATGCCGCAGCGAGGACACGATTTTTGCCCATGGCAACCGTGCGCAGAGACGTGATGATAAATTCACGTGCAAGGATGATAAATACCATCCAGCCATACATCAGACCGCGGTCAACAAAGATCATCATAGCGGCGCATACCAACAGTTTATCCGCCAATGGATCGACAAATTTGCCGAAATCCGTCACCTGATTGTATTTGCGTGCGACATAACCGTCGAGAAAATCAGTGGCGCTGCATACAATGAACAAAATCAGCGCGAGAACGTCGAATGTTGATCCGCCGATCACCGCAAGTACGAGAAAAACGGGAATCAGCGCAATACGCGCCAATGTAATTTTATTGGCAAGTGTCATGGATATCCCCTTCCTTACAATATGGATTGTGCAGAATACACATTCCGCACCGTTTATTATACGTTGTCACCAATCGGGTGTCAATCGCGTCATTCCATTGTTTCTGTATTTCCGGTCAAATCTGCACCTTGTGCGCCCGTGATGCGCACAGGGACAAACTGTCCTTCTTCAACAGAAAATGCGCTGTCAAACAGAACGCGTCCGTCGATATCCGGTGAATCGGCATAGCTTCTTCCATAATACAGACCCGTTTCACCGTCCCATCCCTCGCAAAGCACATCGATGAGTTGACCTTTCATGCGGGCGGCGAACCGGTCAAGCACATCGGATTGCAATTCCTCAATGATCATCCGGCGCTCATTTTTGGTTTGCTCATCAATCTGATCCGGCATTTGCGCGGCTTCACTGCCTTCTTCAGGCGAATAACAGAATACACCTGCGCGTTCGATGTTCATCTCACGCATAAATTCACACAGCTCTTCAAACTCCTCTTGCGTTTCACCCGGCAGCCCGACAATCAAACTTGTGCGCAGCACAAGACCGGGAATGCGCGAACGCAATGTATCAAACAGCTTGCGCAAAAATGCACGGTCACCGCGGCGGTGCATCGCCTTCAGGATGCGGTCGTTGACATGCTGAATCGGAATATCCAGATATTTGACAATTTTCGGCTCTGTCGCGATTGTTTCAATCATATCATCCGTAATTTCATCCGGATACAGATAATGCAGACGCACCCATGTAAAATCCATCGCGCACAGCTCATGCAGCAGATCAGTCAGGCAGCGTTCGCCATACAGATCTGTGCCATAGCGTGTGATATCCTGTGCTACAACAATGATTTCACGCACACCGGACGCCGCCATTGCATGCGCTTCCTCTAAAATATTTTCCATCGGCCGGGAACGGAATTTCCCGCGCAATTGGGGGATGACGCAGTATGCACAATGATTGTTACAGCCCTCTGCAATTTTCAAATACGCGGAATATCCCGGCGTAAGCAGGATGCGTCCGCCTTCCATCTCCGCTTCATCAATCTGCCCAAAATTACAATACACCGCGTCCGGTTTCTCCATGACCTCCTGCACTGCATCGACAATATTGGTATAACTGCCTGTGCCGAGCACCGCGTCGATCTCCGGCATTTCCTTGATGATCTCCTCTGGATAGCGTTGAACCAGACAGCCTGTGACAATCAACGCCTTGAGCTGTCCACTTTTTTTCAGCTCCGCTGTTTCCAGAATGGTCTGAATGGCCTCCTGTTTGGCAGACTCGATAAACCCACAAGTATTGATGACCGCAACCTCCGCATCTGCCACGTCATCAACAAGCACAATGCCAGCTTCTGCGAGTTGTGCCAGCATATGTTCGCTGTCCACAAGATTTTTGGCACAGCCCAGTGAAATCAATCCCAATCGAATTGACATACGTGTACGATTCCTCCTCAACACGCAGCTTTTGCCGCGCTTATTTATCCTCATTCACTCCGGCACGATATACCTGCATGGTCGCGCGGATCTGGGAAAATGTAAATCCCCGCCGTTGTAATGCCGCCATCGCCTTTTCACATTCACGCCGGTCAGATACATCACCATGCAGCCGCTTTTCCAACAGCTTGAGCATGGCGTCCATATCCGGCTCAAACGCATGCAGTACCTGCGCAATCACATCATCCGATACGCCGCGCACACGCAGTTCCTGCGAGATGCGCAGCTCACCACAGCCCTTGCGCGCATAGGAACGCAAAACCACCTCGGCAACTGCGACATCATCCACCGCACCAAGTACACGCATGCGTTCCACCGCATACGCTGCAGCCTGCTCACAAAACTGTTTTTCCAACAGTTTTTTCTTCAGCATTGCCGCCGAAAGCGGACGGCGTGCCAGGTATTTTGCGGCACACTCCGCCGCCATCCGGTACTGTGCTTCTTCACAGACTTGCCGTCCGTCCATCAGATATCGTCCTCACCGAAGTCATCTGCATCAATGGATACTGCCGCTGAACGGCGCTGCGCCGGCTTTTCCTCTTCCGATATCGGCGCACGTTCTTCCGCTGTCTCAAATGCATTCTCACTGCGCAGCTGTTTGCGGCGCAGTTCATTTCGCGCGTCACGTTCTTCCTGCGCCTTTTTGCGGCTCTCCTGAATCGCCTGACGAATCTCTGCCTCCAGTTTTTCAGCAATTTCCTGATTTTCGGACAGGTATTTTTTCGCATTGTCGCGTCCCTGGAAGCGCTGTTCGCCGATGGTAAACCATGCGCCGCCCTTTTTAATCAGACCATATTCCACGCCCAGATCGATCAGCTCACCTGTACGCGAAATACCTTCGCCATACATGATGTCAAACTGTGCCTCACGGAACGGAGGCGCCATCTTATTCTTGACGATTTTTGCACGTGTATGGCTGCCGATCAAGGTTTCCCCATCCTTGATGTGCTCCACGCGGCGCACATCAATGCGCACCGATGCATAGAACTTGAGCGCACGACCACCTGTTGTGACTTCAGGCGAGCCATAAATAACGCCCACTTTCTCACGCAACTGGTTGATGAAAATGGCAACGCACTTGGACTTGGCAATGACGCCGGCCAACTTGCGCAATGCCTGGCTCATCAGACGCGCATGCAAACCGACAAATGAATCGCCCATCTCACCCTCAATTTCAGCGCGCGGTACCAGTGCGGCAACCGAGTCGATGACAATGATATCCAATGCGCCGGAGCGCACGAGCTGTTCCGCAATTTCCAAACCCTGATCGCCACTGTCCGGCTGCGAAACCAGCAGGCTGTCGACATCGACGCCAAGCGCCGCCGCATATACCGGATCGAGTGCATGTTCCGCGTCGATAAATGCCGCTATACCGCCCTTCGCCTGCGCCGATGCAATCGCATGTAACGCCAATGTGGTTTTACCGGAAGATTCCGGTCCATAGATCTCAATGATTCTGCCACGCGGCAAACCGCCGATGCCCAATGCCATATCCAATCCAATGGAGCCGGTTGAAACAACATCCTTATCCAGCGGTTCACTCTCCTGTCCGAGATACATGACAGCATTTGCACCGTGTTGTTTTTCAATCTGTGCGAGCGCCTGATCCAACGCCTTTTTTTTATCGGTCGCTACCACTACAGTTGGAAGCTGTTTTTTCTTTGCCATATTGTTTTACTATCCTCCTATATATCTATGGTAAACCTGAATCAATGTCAATACCTGTGATCTTTTCTCAAGTTTTTGGCAAAACCGCACAGACGATACGCGGCACGCCTGCCAGATCCCGTTGCAGGCGGACGTCTACCCAGCCCGCTGTCTGAAAAATTTCCGCAACCTGTCTCCCCTGCTTCCAGCCGCATTCTGCAAAAAAGACTCCGCCGGGTTTTAAACAAAATGCCGGTCTGTACGCCATTGCACGGTAAAAATCCAACCCATCTTCGCCGCCAAACAGCGCAAGATGCGGCTCATATGCATCCACACTGTATTCCAGCTCACCCATTTCCTGCGCTGTGATATACGGCGGATTGGTCACAACGAGATCAAATACTCCATCGATGCTTCCGGGTACAAGCGCATCCGCCTGTACGGACTGGAATCGCGGCGCATCCAGCCCATGCAGTGCCGCATTGTCGCGCGTCACGGCAAGCGCCGCTTGTGAACAGTCGGCAGCAATGACCTGCGCCTGCGGTACCGCCAATGCGAGTGAAATGCCGATGCATCCGCTGCCGCAGCACAAATCCAACACGCGAGGCGATGGCAACCGCCGTGCCTCCTGTACTGCCGCATCACACAGCCATTCGGTGTCACTGCGGGGAATGAGCACATCCGGCGTCACAGAAAACCGATTGCCATAAAAATCCCACTCACCGAGCACATAGGCGAGCGGTTCCCCTTGCTTTCGCCGTACCAGCAACTGTTGTGCCATATGCTGTTCCTCTTTGGACAGCCAGCGATTGTTCCACCCAAATGTATCCTGTGCATTCAGCCCGACGGCATACGCCGTCAGTTCCCGTGCTTCGAGATCTGCCTGTTCCACACCCATCCCAGTCAACTGCTGACGCAGTTGCCGAAAACAATCCCATGCGTTCACCACGTATCCTCCTGGCGATTGTCCGGAATGACATGCTCCAGCGACACAATGGCGACCTCAATCATGCTGTCATCCGGCTCCAGAACAGTGATGTGCTGGAGCATCATGCCAGGCCAACGCAGTGCACGGGAAAACACGCCGTCATGCCGTCCAGCAAACCGATTGATCTCATAACTCAAACCGATGACCACCGGCAGCAACACAAGCCGCAGCACGAGCTGTATCACACGGCTCTCTGACGTCACCAATGAAAACACCAAAATACTGATGATCATCACGACAAACAGAAAACTCGTCCCACAACGCGGATGTTCGCGCGGTTGTACGCGTACATTGTCCACCGTCAAGGGCAACCCTTTTTCATAACAATAGATGGTCTTATGTTCCGCGCCGTGATAGCGAAATGTGCGCTTCATATCGGGAATCAGCGACATCAGCCACATATAGCCGATAAAAATCGCGATGCGCAGCACACCCTCCAACAAATTGACCATCAAATGCGGCAGGCTGTCCGGCAGAAAACCCACAGCAAAAGCAGGCAACAGGATAAACAGACCGATCGCCAACACAATACCCAGCACGATAGAAATGCCGTACAGCGCACTTTCCACCGCACCCTCACCGATCTTGTCAATCATCCATTTTTCAAATCCAGACGACTCTTCCTCTTCCTCATCGTCTAAAAACCGTGAAGAATATTCAATGGCTCGAAATCCGTCGGCAAGCGACTGTACCATCATGACAAATCCACGGATAACCGGCCAACCTGCCGGTGCAAATTTTTCGCGCAATGGCGTTGTTGTTTCATCTTTGATGGCAAGCGTGCCGTCTGGCTTGCGCACAACGATGCAGCTTTTGCGCGGACCTTTCATCATAATGCCTTCGAGAATCGACTGCCCGCCGATGGTTGTTTTATGCACAATTTTTTGTGAATATTTGGTATTCAACTGCTTACTCCTTGCTGATCTCCGTGACGATGGTTGCAGTCGGCTCGACGCGTTTGGTGTCTGTATTTGCCAACGGCAAAGAAATGGTAACGATCGTCCCCTCGCCATAGGTGCTGGCGATATTCAATGTACCGCCATGCATGCGCACAATTTCGTCCGTAACGGCCAGACCGATGCCATTGCCGCGCTGTTTGGAACTGCCCTTGTAGAATTTTTCCTTGACAAATGGCAACTCATCCTCTTTGATGCCAACGCCCCAGTCGCGCACCTGGATGCGCACAGTATAGCTGTCACGTGACAGTTCGATTTGGATTTTACCGCCACTCTTTCCGTATTTCGCGGCATTATCGATCACGTTTAAAAATACCTGTTTGAGGCGGTGACGGTCGCCGCTGACCGGGCACATCTGATCGGGAATGTCATATATTAACTGGATATCTTCTTTTTCCAGCATATTTTCGTACATATAAACCGCTTCATACAGCTCTGCACCGACGTCAAACAGTTCGACATTGAGTTTCATGCGACCGGATTCCAACCGTGTAAAATCCAACAGCTCCTCGACCATCTGTGTCAGACGATTGCTCTCCTTCTGGATGATGCGCAAACCCATGATAACCTCTTCCGGATCGGTCGCACCGCCCGCAATCAACGTATCGCTCCAACCGCCAATGGCAGTGAGCGGCGTGCGCAGCTCGTGTGAGACGGAAGAGATGAAATCATTTTTCATGCGTTCCGCACGGCTGATTTCCTCAGACATATGGTTGATCGTATCGCATAAATCGCCAATCTCATCGTCATAGACCTTGTGCAGGCGCATACCATACCGTCCCGCAGCGATCTCTTTGGCGATGATGTTGATCTTCATGACCGGTTCGACAATTGATTTGATAAAATACCGGTTGGAAAGCTCAACGGTCAGTGCAAAAAACAATCCAACCAACAGACAGGCCAGCACAATATAGACAATCTGCCGCTGCACAAGCGCCATCGATGAGATGCAGCGCACACAGCCGATCAGGTTTTGCTTGGAATCATACAACGGAGAAGAAGCGGACATCACACGTTCCCCCGACGTCGTATCTTTCCCCATCCAGACCGTTGTGGTGTTGTTCTCCAGACACTGCGCCACGTCCTCTGTACCCGGTGCGCTGCCCGTCTGCGTGAACGACGAAGACGATGACAAAATATATCCGCTATAGGAAACAATCTGAATTTCCAATTTGTCCTTGTCTTCAAAACCAGTGACAAATGACTGTCCGGCAGACAGGAACTGCTCATAACTGGAATTGAGAAAACGGTTTAAAAATGCCGCTGACTGCGTCGCGCGCGTGACAAGATTCTGCCGCATGTTGTTATAATAATAGCTTGCCCCTATCATGGTGATAAAAATCGAGGCAATGGCAAGCGCTGCTGTGATGATTGTCATTGAATTCATCGTCCAGCGCCCTTTGAGCCCGCCACGGGCATGCTGTACGCGAAATTCACGGGGTCCCTCTTGCTTGTCCCCCTTAAATTCCTGCGAAAGATCAGGCAATTCCCTGGTATCCGCAGTAACCTTTCTATCCATAGATCAATCCTTCTCGGTCAGTCTTTCCACATATAACCAAAACCGCGTACCGTTGTAATATGCTTCGGGGAAGCCGGATCATCTTCCACCTTGATGCGAAGACGGCGGATATTGACGTCAACAATCTTGAGTTCACCGGAATAATTTTTGCCCCAAACTGCACTGAGCAGCTCCTCACGATCCATGGCACGCCCCCGGTTTTCCAAAAATGTTTTCATCAGAGAAAACTCAACCTGTGTCAAATCAACACGGCGTCCTTTTTTCTTCAGTTCCCGTGCGCGCATATCCAGACAAAAATCACCGCTCTGTATGGTTTCCGCTGAGAACGAATGCAGACCCAGACGGCGTACCAACGCGTCGATGCGCGCAGTCAATTCGACAACAGAAAACGGTTTGGTCACGTAGTCATCCGCCCCGGTCATCAGCCCTGTGACTTTATCGGATTCCTGTGTGCGTGCGGTCAACATAATGATGCCGCCCTCATAGCCTTCCGCACGCAGTGTGCGGCAGACGTCATACCCGTCGATGCCGGGAAGCATAACATCAAGAATGCAGACTGCAACGTCTGTATTATTATGAAATTTCTCCAACGCTTCTTCACCGCTGCCCGCCTGAATGACCTCATAACCTGCGCGTTTGAGGTTAATCACGACAAAACTGCGAATATTTTCTTCGTCTTCTAAAACCAATACTTTACGTGTCATCATAATGATATCCGATCTCCTTCGTTCCTATCTATACTATCGTTGGTTATCTCCATTCGCTTTCTACAACGCTGAACGCTTCCACAACTTCAGCTTCTGATATCTGATAGCTGCTTCGGCTTTCACCCAACTTGGCGGCGAAACACGTATCTGCGGTAGAGCCGAGATCAATCAGTCCGCCCGCCTCGGCAGCGTCCTTGCGATCTTCACCGGTAAATACATAGATGGTCAACAGGGGATCGTTCAAACGACCGCGCTGCATAAATGTCGTCTGGCTCACGCCTGCTTCACTCATGGTTGTCGCTGTGACTTCCCCGCGCCACCCTTTCGGAAAACGGAACGTCCAACCTTCTGAAAGGCTGTCATAGGTTGTCAACATGCGCTGCGTTGCGCCGTCCATACCGTAGCGATACCAATCGACCATCCACAGAGTCTGTGTTGCATCGCTGTCCTCATAGCCGGGCATCGGCTGCAACTGCGGCACCTCAATGATACCGTCGCTGTCGATATCCGAACAATAATAAAGCGAAATGGAACGATACGTAGAGGCGTTGGCGGACAATGCTACATTGCGCAGCCTGGTTTTATCCAACACATAGATATCTGTCTGCATGCCATTGTCATTTTCAAATTTGTTGTCCACAAAGATCGCCTGATGCCCATCCTCATCCAATTTACCTTCTGTGATATTGGCAACCGTCTGTACATCCTGTGTCGCATCCGTCTGTGAAAGCAGGATCATTTTGTTGTCAACATAATCATAGACTTGTGCGGTCTTGCGCCCCGCGTCGTCATACGTGACGGTGAACAGTTCTTCCGAATCGTCACTGTCCAGATCGCTCATGGTATAACTGGTATATGTCGCATCGAGCACCTCGGTGAGTTTGTCGTCCTGTACGGCGCATACCGTCATGCCCTGCTTGAGGTCGCCTGACAGCGTCCAAGTCAATACAATGAGCTTTTTCTCCTGTTTCCCGCCTGTGCTCTCATCCGTCTCATGGATGGTAAGAAAGGACATGGAACCCAACGCAGAACCGGGAGCTTCTATGCTTCCAATGGTATGATATTCGTTATCCTCCAGTTCAAAGGCATATACATAGATTTTTCCGCCTGAACCTTCGCGCAGAAAGGCAATGGCTTCTTTTTCGCTGTCGCCGTCGATATCCTCGAACGTGACAGTGTTGCGGTATTCACCGCTCTGCGGCGACACATAGGTCATGGTGTCGCCCATGATCTGTTCCAACTGTTTTTGCAGCAACATAAAATTTTCTGACGGTCGAGGTGTTTGCAACAGGTCATCCCCGCCGGAAATCAGCGAACAGCCTGACAGAAATGCCGCACACAGTACAACAGCAATACATCGTTTGACTGCTTTCATAAATCCTACCCATAAGATGTGGGCTGCATCCGACGTTGCCGCCGAACCCCGCCCACCGTTGTTTTTCACGTCTGTCCTGACAATTTTCTTTATTGTATCACACTTTGCGCGGTTTGAACACCACAGACCGAACAAATTTTCACCTTGTAACCTTGACAACAATTTACTGTATATGCTACCATAACAATATACTGTTTTACGCGGATATGGCGGAATTGGCAGACGCACTGGATTTAGGTTCCAGCGGGCAACCGTGCAGGTTCAAGTCCTGTTATCCGCACCACGTTGGAGCGGACTTCATATTGTCCGCTCCGATTTTTTTAAAAGGGACGCCCCACTTTTGGATAAGTGGGGCGCTGTCATAATCCGGATTATCTGCATGGTCTTGTTTTCTATATTTCCATGTATCTGATATCATTTTATTGAAAGGAAGGTATCCCATGAAGCTGTATACGTATAAAACCGTGGATGGCATAGAACGACTTGCTGTTGAATTGCACAATAAATTATATGATCTGGCACAATTCGGCTTGGCTTATGCCGATATGAATGCACTGATTGCCGACAGCACAGCCTTTCTGCGCATGAAACTCGATGCGTCAGGAAAACAGCCGCTGGAAGAGCCGGTGACACTGTGCGCTCCCATCCCACATCCGAAGCAGGATGTGCTGTGTCTGGGTATCAATTACACCGCACATGCAGCAGAAGCCAGCCGTTTCAATGATGAAGCATTTGGCGGTGAACGCCCAAAAGCGATTTATTTCAGCAAACGCGTGCACACTGCCTCCGGCGACGGCGATTGCATCCCATCGTATCCCGGTCTGGTTGACAGCCTGGATTACGAATGTGAGTTGGGTGTGATCCTGGGCAAAGACGCTTTCTGTGTACAGCCGGAGGACGTGGCAGACTATATTTTCGGCTATACAATTGTCAACGATGTATCCGCACGCAATCTGCAAACCGCACACAAACAATGGTACTTCGGCAAAAGTCTCGATGGCTTTACACCGTGCGGTCCATGTATCCTGACAGCAGATGAGGTTCCCTTCCCACCCGCACTGTACATCCGCTGCACGGTCAATGGCGAACTGCGCCAGGACAGCAATACCTCGCATCTGATCCATGGCATTGCAGACATTATATCCGAGTTGTCCCGCGGTATGACGTTATGCGCTGGGACAATCATTGCCACCGGTACACCCTCTGGCGTGGGCATGGGTATGCAGCCCCCACAGTTTCTCAAACCAGGCGATGCCATTGTCTGTGAAATCGAAGGCATTGGCGCCCTACACAACACCGTGAAATAAGTCAAAGCCCCGGTAAAGTCCGGGGCTTTGTGCTCAACGAAACAATGTTATGCGGCGACAATCAATTTTATCAGCGGCACGCCGCGGCGATACATGCGTTTATAAACCGCTGTACAGCGCTTATATGCATCAAATGTCCGCTGTGCGCGATCCGCATCTCCGTAACATTTCCAATACCCACAGCAGGAATAATTCTGTCCTCGGTTTTCAATAAATCCAATCACATCGCGCAGAGGATAGCCCAAAAATACACCGATTTCATGCGGAAAATCTTCCTGTACACACAAACGGCGCGACAACTGACATAATATACCTTCTGTCCCTTTCGAGAGGTCATAGCCGTTTTTCTTCAGGAATTCCATCGTATCTGCTTGCGCCAATGTGCGGCTGATCCAATCCCAACGGCAGACATAAATCAGACACGCCTGCGTGCGGCGGCAGCGTTTGACTACGCGGATGCGGATACCACTCGCACGCAAATGGTTATTCCACTCCTGTACTGAGTGGTATAGTTCTGCATTATCCGCACAACGGAACAGATTTGCAGGTTTTACCCCTGCGAGTGTCGGCGCACACTGTTCGACCAACATCTCTTCCAGCGTTTTGTTCATATACTCCACTCCCATAATTAGTTGAAGCTAACTCGAATTCCAAAAACTAGGGCTGCTTTGACAGCCCTCTCTATAGTTAGTCTACGCTAACCACCATAAGAATACCAAACTCAATCCGTGTTGTCAATCCCTTCTCGTATCATTTAACTCCTATCTGTAGCTTTTCCTCCCAATCCATTGCATATGTATGCCAATAAATTGATTGTATCTGCAAAATAGGGTATACTGGATACATAAACTCCCATTGGGAATAGGAAGTGACTGATATGCAACGAGAAAACCTTTCCATGCTCTGTGACTTTTATGAACTGACCATGAGCAATGGATATTTCCTCAACGGTTTTTACACGAGGAATACCTATTTCGACGTATTTTTCCGCACTGTACCAGACGGCGGCGGCTTTGCGATTGCGGCGGGACTGGAACAGGTGGTGCACTATATCGAACAGCTTCATTTCGACGAAGAAGACATCGATTATTTGCGCTCAAAACACATTTTTGACGAAAAATTCCTCGATTACCTGCGTGAGTTCAAATTTACCGGCGATATTTACGCCGTACCAGAGGGTACGCCCGTGTTTCCAAATGAACCCATTCTGACCGTACGCGCCCCGGCCATTGAAGCCCAACTGATTGAAACATTTGTCTTACTTGCCATCAATCATCAGTCTCTGATTGCCACCAAAGCCAAGCGCATTGTACGTGCCGCACAGGGACGTGTGGTGTTGGAATTCGGCTCCCGCCGCGCTCAGGGTATTGATGGCGCTGTCATCGGCGCACGCGCGGCATACATCGGCGGCTGTGCCGGGACGGCATGCACGTTGACAGATGAATTGTATGGTGTGCCCGCCGGCGGCACCATGGCGCATTCATGGGTACAGATGTTCGACAGCGAATATGAGGCATTTAAGACGTATTGTGAACTGTATCCAAACAACACGACGCTGTTGGTAGATACCTATAACACACTGAAAAGCGGCGTACCGAATGCCATCCGTGCATTTAAAGATGTATTGGTGCCCAAGGGGATCACCAATTTCGCCATCCGGTTGGATTCCGGTGATATCGCCTATCTGTCGCGCCAGGCGCGCAAATTATTGGATGAAGCAGGTTTGTCCTGTTGCAAAATCACCGCGTCCAATGCGCTGGATGAACATCTGATCTGTGATCTTCTCATGCAAGGCGCCTGCATTGATACCTTTGGCGTCGGTGAACGTCTGATCACGGCGCGCAGTGCGCCGGTCTTCGGCGGCGTATACAAACTGGTAGCGGTTGAAGCGCCGGATGGGACTGTGATTCCTAAAATCAAAGTGAGTGAAAATACCTCGAAAATCACCAATCCACATTTTAAAAAAGTGTACCGTTTTTTTGACAACGAAAGCGGCAAAGCTCTTGCAGATGAACTCTGTGTCTATGATGAGGTCATCGATCCGGACACACCACATACGATTTTTGATCCGAATGCGACGTGGAAGACCAAAACACTCACCAATTTTACAGTGAAAGAACTGCATGTTCCGATTTTCAAAAACGGCAAGCGCGTCTATGATCTCCCCTCTATCCACGACATTCAGGCATATTGTACCGAACAGGTCAATCTACTTTGGGACGAAGTGCAACGCTTTGAAAACCCACATACCTATTATGTGGATTTGTCGCGCAGGCTGTGGGACATCAAACGCCTGTTGCTGCGCGACTGCAAACAGTAATGTCCGTCCAAACGCAAAATGTCCCGCCGGGATCCCGGGGGACATTTTTTATTCAACTGTTATTTTTTCTTACATGTTTCCCATTCCGCCCATGGAATCAATTCATCTCCGCGCACAATCCATGCAGTCTTCGCTTCGCGGGCAAGCGGCGTATCTGACAACGAATCGGAATAAAAGGTCTCAATCTGTCTATCGCCGAACACTTCACGGAAACGGCGCACTTTCTCTTCTCCCCAACAATTGACGCCCGTATATTTCCCCGAATCCGGATCTACACGCGATGCCATGAGATATCGAATGCCCAACAGCTCACAAGCAGGCTTGAGCAAAAATTCCGGCGATGCAGAGATGATCACATCGTCCTCTTGCCGGGTTTTTTCTATGTACCACGGCTTAATATTTCTAATATGACTGCGCCAGAATTGTTTTACCATCTGCTCGGTATCGCCGATGGCATTCAGAAAACGATACATTTGCTGCTTTGCCTGTGTCTTATCCCACAGCCTTGCGCCATATAGCGCAAAGCCGCCAATTGTACCCGGTATACTGCGCAGCATCAGCGGCTTATGGCGCAGGCAGTAAAAATAGAAATCCACCGTACTGTCTCCACGATAGATGGTCTGGTCAAAATCATATACATTCATCCGTCCATCCTCCGTCTATATTTCTGATTGTTATGATACACTGTGCCGCTGCCATGCGTCAAGCGTTGGTTTTTTTCGATCCATCCTGTAACCCTTATACCAGGAACAAAAAACAGCCGCAAAAGGCGGCTGTTTTCGTGTGTATACTGTCTCAGTTGCCGCGTTTGTCTCCATAGAAAAACAGCGCGACCGTTCCCGGTCCAGCATGTGCGCCGATAACCGTATCCAACATATGAATTTCTACATCCTGCACGGCTGTGTGGTTCAGAATATACGCTTTGAGATATTCAGCATCTTCCTGACAATCCCCGTGGCTAATGGTGACCGGATACTTTCCAATTTCCTGAATATGTGCGTTGAGCTGTTTGCAGAGCATATCGAGCGAACGCCGACGCCCGCGCACCTTTTTATCCGGAATCAAACGTCCATCATCCGACACATACAAAATTGGCTTAATCCCAACCAAGGAACCCATGACAGCAGATGACTTGGACACGCGACCGCCGCGATGCAGATACATCAGGTCATCCACCGTAAACCAATGGACGACATGAGCGCGAAATTCCTCTATCCATTCGACAAGTTGTTCCGCAGTCATTCCCTCTGCCCGCCGCTTCGCCGCTTCACGGACAATCAAAGTCTGTCCGCCGGAGGCAGCAAACGTATCTACACAATAGACCTGATTGGGGTATCGATCTTTCAATTCATCCCGTGCCATACAACCGGATTGAAAACTGCCGCTGAGCGCGGAAGAAAAGCCAATATATACAACGTCGCGGCTGGACTGCAAAATCCCTTCAAAAACATTGGCAAATGCACCCACTGTAGCCTGTGAGGTTGTGACATGTTTCCCTTCGCGCAATTGCTGATAAAAGGATGAAAAAGGAACGGTTCTGCCGAAATCGTCTTCTACGGTGTCACAGCCCTCCAGTGTAAAACTGAGCGGAACCGTACAGATATTGTTCTGGATCAGATAGGATTCCTCAATGTCCAGAACAGAATCCGTGACAATAACGTAACCCATGGTATCCTCCTTCCACATCATTCTGCCGGAACAATCTCGACCCAATACCCATCCGGATCGACGATAAAATAGATGCCCATAGCTGCATTTTCAAAGCAAATGCAGCCCATTTCCTGATGTTTTTCGTGCGCTTCTTCAAAATCGTCCGCACGCAGAGCGAGATGGATTTCATTCTCTCCCAAATTATATGCCTGCGGATGATCCCGCAGCCAAGTCAACTCAAGAAGGTGCGGCGTGACGCCGTCTCCGAGATAGGCGATTATGAAAGAGCCTTCGGGTCCGTGGATACGGCGTGTTTCCCGCAAGCCAAGCGCTTTTTCATAGAATGCAATGGATGCACCCAGATCTTTTACATTTATGTTATTATGTGCAAATGTAAACTTCATATGCTTTTCCTCCATAAATAATAAACATTGTTGACCACAACTAATTATATTTATTATACGTGGATTTTCACATTTTCGCAATGGTTTGTTTCCATTTTTCACATTTGTTCGCCGTTTTCCGTCCGTTTGCCAATAGAAAATCCCCTGCGGGTCATCCACAGGGGATTGGTGTATTTATATTCTATCAAAAAGGGTTCTTACATAACGCCCTGAGCTTTCATCGCCTCAGCAACCTTCAGGAAGCCTGCAATGTTGGCGCCTGCAACCAGATTGCCCTCGCAGCCATATTCCTTGGCAGCAGCGGCAATGTTGTGGTAGATATCAACCATGATCTGATGCAGTTTGCTGTCAACCTCTTCAAAGGTCCAGGACAGGCGCTGGGAGTTCTGGCTCATCTCGAGTGCGGAGGTCGCTACACCGCCTGCATTTGCAGCCTTTGCCGGAGCAAACAGAACATTGTTGCCCTGGAATACAGCGATAGCTTCCGGCGTGGACGGCATGTTCGCACCTTCACCGACAGCAATGCAGCCATTGGATACCAGAGTCTTTGCATCCTCTTCATTGATCTCGTTCTGCGTTGCGCACGGCAGAGCGATGTCGCACGGAACAGTCCAGATGCCCTTGCCCTCATAATACTTCGCGGTCGGTACAGCATCAACATATTCCTTAATACGGCCACGGCGAACTTCCTTGATCTCCTGGACAACCGGAAGATTGATGCCGTTTTCATCTACGATATAGCCGTTAGAGTCGGACAGTGCAATAACCGTTGCACCCAACTGCGTGGCCTTCTGCGTTGCATAGATTGCGACGTTGCCGGAGCCGGAAATAACAACCTTCTTGCCCTCGAAGGAAGTGCCATGATCCTTCAGCATTGCGTCAACGAGGTAGCACAGACCATAGCCAGTGGCCTCAGTACGAGCGAGGGAACCGCCCCACTGCAGACCCTTGCCAGTCAGCACGCCGACATACTCGTTGCGGATACGCTTGTACTGACCAAACATATAGCCGATTTCACGTGCGCCAGTTCCGATATCACCAGCCGGTACGTCGGTATCAGCACCAATGTGGCGGCACAGCTCGGTCATGAAAGCCTGGCAGAAACGCATAACTTCGCCATCGGACTTGCCCTTCGGATCGAAGTCAGAGCCGCCCTTACCGCCGCCAATCGGCAGACCGGTCAGGCTGTTCTTAAAGATCTGCTCAAAGCCCAAGAACTTGATGATGGACGCGCAGACAGACGGATGCAAACGGATGCCGCCCTTATACGGACCGATTGCAGAATTGAACTGATAACGGAAGCCGCGGTTCACCTGAACCTTGCCGTTGTCGTCAACCCATGCAACACGGAACTGGATGCCGCGCTCCGGCTCTACAATGCGCTCAAATACGCCTGCCTCAACGAGGTCCGGACGACGCTCTGCAACCGGCTGGAGAGACTCCAGAACTTCATAAACTGCCTGCTGGAACTCCGGTTCGCCGGCATTGCGCTTTACAACGGTGTCATAGATACCCTTCAGATAGGTGTTGGTGATTGCCATATTTCATTTTCCTCCATACAAAATGGTTGATTCACATCTTCGGTAAAAATAATACCACAAGAATGGCAATTTGAAAATACAAAAATTGCAAAATCCATAAATTTTTCTAAACTGCCCTTCTTTTTCCCCTCAGATTTGTTTTTTTTCGTAAATTTGTCGGAAATTTTGTGGTAAGTTTGACATTTTTCACAGGATTTTCGCACTATTGCAACAAATAATGCCATTTATATTATTTTTGCACAATTTCCTGCAAAACCTGAATCCTACTACTTTTTGAGTATTTATCCCGACTTTTCGTTTGAAAAGTGTTTATTTTTGTTATGCAGTATCACGCAGTTCTGATCTGATTTTGCAGGAATTTCATGAAAGTGCTGCAAATTGTTATTTTACACGGACACGTGTCTTCCCCACATGTGCATAAAATGTGTTAAAAACACACACATGATTGACTTTTCGTCCAAAAATAGGTATCATGAGGACGGTATATAGGCTGTCGTATCATGAAAAAAGACTGTCTTTTGGAGGCTTCCCATTTCATGCAACATCACAATTTTCCAAAAAAAGCAAAAAAGGCCGGTCAAAAGGTCAGGCGCTCGGTATTCAGTTTCCTGTTCAACCGATTGACGATCAGCGCATTGCTGATTGTCCTCCAGCTTGCCCTGATGATCGCCTCATTTATGTTTCTACAGGGTCGTATCAAATATTTATACAACGCCCTCCGCATTGTCAGCTTCTTGGTTATCATCTGGTTGATCCGCAAGCCGGATAATCCCGCCTATAAAATATCATGGATTATCATCATTCTTGTACTTTCACCAATCGGTTCCCTGTTCTATCTATTCTGGGGTAATACACCATTTAACCGCGCACGCCTGATTAAAATACGCCCCATTGATGTGACGCGCATTGAATCATCCCATCCGTCCGCCACACAGGAATTGTGTACCCATTCGCCGCGTCACCGGCGTAACTGTCAATATCTGCACAACGTCGTGGCAATGCCTGCCTGGAAGAATACCTCTGCGGAATATTTCCCGGTCGGTGAATCCATGTTTGAATGTATGTTGACGGATCTGAAACAGGCGAAACATTTCATTTTTATGGAATTTTTCATCATTGACCGCGGGCATATGTGGGATGCCATTCTGGATATTTTATATGAAAAAGCAGCAGAAGGCGTAGATGTCCGCGTGATGTATGACGATGTCGGCTGTATTTCCAAACTGCCACACGATTATGATGAGACGTTGGAACGCATGGGCATCCGCGCAATACGGTTCAACCGTTTTGTCCCCATGCTCAACACCTATTTTAATTACCGCGATCACCGTAAAATCTGTGTCATCGACGGAAATGTCGGATATACCGGAGGAATTAACCTTGCCGACGAATATATCAATGAAAAACAACGGTTTGGCCATTGGAAAGATACCGGTGTAAAGCTGGCTGGAAACGGGGTTGCCAACCTGACGGCGCTGTTTTTACAACTTTGGGATTTTTCAGTCGGTTCAACAACCGACAATCTGAGTGATTATCTCCCCACCGTCACTGCCCCCAGCGATGGTTATGTACAGGCATTTGCCGACTCTCCTCTGGATGATTATAATGTCAGTGAAACGGTATTCCTGAACATCATCAACAATGCCACACGCAGCGTCTATATCACCAGTCCCTATCTGGCGCTCGACAATGAGATGATTACAGCACTGTGCAATGCAGCCGAATCCGGTATTGATGTGCGAATCGTCACACCAGGTATTCCAGATAAAAAATCTGTCTATCTGATTACACGGTCTTATTATGCTCAACTGATCCATGCAGGTGTGCGTATTTATGAATATACACCCGGCTTTATCCATGCCAAAATGATCGTTGCTGACAATGATATTGCCGTTGTCGGTACCATTAACATGGATTTCCGCAGTTTTTATCTGCATTTTGAATGTGGTGCAGTATTTTATGATGGATCCGTTGTGCATAAAGTCTATTCGGATATTTTGGAAACCATTGATCAATCAGAGGAAATCGATGAACAATGGATTCGATCCTATCCATGGATCAAATCCATCGGTGCGTCCTTGTTGTCTCTGCTTATTCCTCTGATGTAAGAGCCTGTCCAAATTTTCTGCCATCTCGAAACATATACCATGTTTTCTTTTGAGTAAAACAGAGCCGCCCGAAATGAAATTCGGGCGACTCTGTTTTATATCGTTTAAATTCTGGCAACGCCACTCTCGCGCGCCGCCTTTGCAACCGCTGCTGCAACGGCATCTTTTACACGTGGATCAAATGCTTTCGGCATAATATACTCTGCGCTCAGTTCTTCATCAGAAATCAGGTTTGCAATGGCATATGCCGCTGCGATCTTCATTTCTTCATTGATATCAGATGCCCGGACATCCAATGCACCGCGGAATACGCCCGGAAATGCCAAAACATTATTGATCTGATTCGGATAATCAGACCGCCCTGTACCGACCACTGCTGCGCCTCCGCGTTTTGCCTCATCCGGCATAATTTCCGGAACCGGATTTGCCATCGCAAAGACCATCGGATTTTTTGCCATTGTACGAACCATATCTGCTGTGAGCATATTCGGTGCAGACAGACCAAAGAAGACGTCTGCACCTGGAAGCACATCCGCCAACGTACCGCGTTTGTTTTCCGGATTGGTCAGCTTACTCATCAATATCTGTTCCGAATTGAGCTGGTCACAGCCTTCATAAATGGCGCCGAACTTGTCACACATGATAACGTCTTTCAAACCCATATGGAGCAACAGTTTGGTCACAGCGATTGCCGCAGAACCTGCACCATTGACCACCATCTTCAATTCAGACAGCTTGCGACCAGTCAGACGGCAGGCGTTAATCATTGCCGCTGCACAGCAAATGGCTGTGCCATGCTGATCGTCATGAAATACCGGAATGTCACAACGCTGCTTGAGTTTTCGCTCAATTTCAAAGCAACGCGGCGCAGAAATATCTTCCAGATTGATGCCGCCGAATGAACCTGCCAGCAGTGCAACCGTATTGACAAATTCATCAACATCTTTGCTGCGGATGCACAGAGGAAATGCATCCACATCACCAAACTCCTTAAACAATGCACATTTGCCTTCCATAACCGGCATCCCGGCCTCTGGACCGATATCGCCCAAACCAAGGACTGCTGTGCCATCGGTAATGACCGCTACGAGATTATGACGGCGGGTATAGACATAACTCAACTCAACATCCTTTTGAATTTCCAGACACGGCTGTGCAACGCCAGGGGTATATGCAATCGACAGATCATCTGCATTTTCCACTTTGCAGCGGGAAACCACTTCAATCTTGCCCTGCCAATCGCGGTGGGCTTGTAATGCTCTTTCTTTCTGATCCATGATGTCCTCCATGTTCCATGTTCGTATTCTCAGATTCTTACATTTTACCACTTCACACAAGCAAATACAAACCGTATTTTCTCACCGTGCCTGTACATGTTATACAAAAGCAATGTACCTGTCCCTTCATTCCTCCGTCTGTTACAAATTATTCACAAGATTGTCACAGTTTCTTTACCCATATACGGAAATTCCTTCATAATTTTCCGATAGAATATACTCATAGAAAAGCACAGGAAGGCAATGTGAAAGTCCACTGTCCCGCTGCCATTGTCTTTCAGCTCCGCAGCGGGCAGCCTAAAAGCACCTGCTGAAAAGCAGTCTCTATATATACTCTCTACTCTCTCTTAACTCTTGTTTTTCCACTTATCTCTTCTTTTTACCTCTTTTTTTATTCACCTTTTCTACCGCAAAATCTTCATCTGAGCCGAACAGTTTCACTCTGTTCGGCTCAGTGTCTTTTTTCAGGGAAATACAACCGCATGCGCACTTTGTGCGAGTAGCGCGTTCGATCCGCACCGTTGTTTCTACATACGAAAAAAAGCAACCGGGAGATTCCCGATTGCTTCATTGGAGCGGATGACGAGGCTCGAACTCGCTACCTCCACCTTGGCAAGGTGGCGCTCTACCAGATGAGCTACATCCGCATATGTTTTGTTCTGTCCTGACGACGATATTTATTATATCCAATCAACTGCCAGTTGTCAACAGTTTTTTTCGTTTTTCTCAAAAACGTTGTCATCCCTCGAACAACCGAAAAAAGGCCGGCGCAACTTCCCCACTCTGAAGTCGCACCGACCAGACGTAATCAAAAAATTTTGTCAATAACCAAGCGTTTCACCGATCAAAACCAATTCACAGTGCTCTTGCGACAGCATGGGTCCCTGATGGATGACAATTGCCCGGCAGATACTGTGCGGCGCATGGCAGTGATAACATTTGTCGCCACCAGCGGCAGCACAAGCTGTCGCTCTATCCGGCTGCGCGTGAAACAAACGCACAGCATTTTTAGGCGCGGCAACATTTTGTGCGCGCTCGATGGCGGACGGCAAGTCCGGTGTCAGTTTGTTCATACCGCATACAAAATATACTTCTTTCGGTCCATACAGCGTTGCAGAAACACGATTGCCTGCGCCATCAATATTGACCAGCTCTCCCGTTTGTGAAACCGCATTGGCAGATGTAATATAAACATCCGGTGCTTGCATATAGCCATCACCTTTCCAGTGCCAATGAACCTGGGCTGTCTGTCCCAATACGTCATATGCGTCAATCGCCTCCAACGTCTTGGAACCGCCAAAAGAAACTGTCTTTCCCGCAGTCTGTCTGCTCAAGTATGCCACAGCCTGCGATCCTGTGTCGAAATATGATACACAAAAACCTCGTTGTTCAAATGCCGCTTTGATCTGCGCTATTTGCATGCGGAGTACCTCCTCACAACATCATCAGAATCTGTACCGGCAAATCAGCCAACAGATCCGCACCATTGTCAATCAATTCATCCCGGCTGCGGAATCCCCAGGTCACACCGACTGCAGTAATCCCTGCATTGCGCGCTGTATTCATATCCACGCCGGAATCACCGACATACAATACATCTTCTGCCTTTGCACCCAACTGCTCCATAACCATACGGCAGGAGGTTGGATCCGGTTTGCGAGGTATTCCGCTGTGCTCGCCAAATGCAACATCAACTTTGCCGCGAAAAAAATGACGAATTAACTGTTGTGTCGCAGAATCCAATTTATTGGACAGCACACCAACTTTGACGCCACGCTTGCGTAAAACCGTCAGCAGTTCTTCAATCCCATCATACGGAGTCGTCGTGTCATATAAATGCTCCGCATAATATTTTTTGAAGTCTGCCAATGCGGCATCGATTTCATCCTCCGATGAACCGGCTGGTAAGCAGCGGCGCATCAGATTGCGCACACCGTTGCCGACAAAACGCCGAATCTCCTCCATTGTTCGCGGAGGCAGGTCGCGCAAATGCAGTGCATAATTCGCCGCGCCACGCAGGTCGCTCAGCGTATTGAGCAATGTGCCATCCAAATCAAAGATAATGGTTGTTTTCAAAATAAGTTCCTTCTTTTGGTTTTAAGTCCGAGGATTGAGCCTCTTTCCGCCGAACGCTGCACGGCGCAGGAAACCGGATACATCTGGATTGATCGCTTCACGGCGCACACGCCAGCTCCAGTTTCCTCCCAATGTGGACGGTGTATTCATACGCGCATCCGCGCCGAGTGACAATACATCCTGCATGGTTGTCATCGCAATATCCGCGGAGGATGCAAATGCCGTGCGAATTGCACTCCAGCCGAGGGGTTCGCGGTCAGAGGTGCGCAGATATTCATGAGCAAATTTTCGGTCTGCTTCTGTGCACTTGTCATTGATCTGCTGGCAAATCGTCTCCGAATCATGAGTCGAAGTATAACCGACACAATTTTTAGGCCAGTTAAATGGAATATGATCATTATTTTCATCTGCACGCATGCCAAAGATCATCACACGCATGCCTGGATACCCGCTCTTTTTCAAGAATTTGCGCACATCGTCGTCAATATCTCCGAGATCTTCCGCAATAATCGGCACATCGCCAAGCGCAGCACGAATTGCCTTGAACAGCTTCATGCGCGGACCTTTGATCCATTTGCCATTGATTGCGGTTTCCTCACCGTCCGGTACTTCCCAATAGGCCTGAAAGCCGCGGAAATGGTCAATACGGGTGACGTCAAACAACGCCAGATTGCGGCGCACACGCCAAATCCACCACTTGAATCCATCCTCTTCAATCACTTTCCAGTTATACGTAGGATTGCCCCATAACTGACCGATATCGGAATAATAGTCCGGCGGAACGCCTGCAACGCCATTGGGCTTCAAGCTGTCAGATACTTTGAACATCTCCGCATGTGCCCACACGTCACAGCTATCCGGGGAAACATAAATCGGAATATCTCCAATAATCTGAATGCCCTTTTCGTTGGCATAGGCGCGCAGCTTCATCCACTGATCAAAGAACAGGTACTGCATAAATACATAAAAATCAATTTCATGCTTCAGCTCAAACGAATACTTCCGCATGGCTTCCGGTTCACGGTGCTTGATCGTCTCATCGTCCCAATCCCACAGAGCTTTGTGATCGAAATATTTTTTCAGCGACATGAACATCGCATAATCCTCAACCCAATCGCGGTTATCCCAACGGAATGCCGCCATCTTGCCCAGCAGCTCCGGGGTTGCACGGTCAAATGCACGGCGCAGGACAACAAACCGTGTTTCTGCCAACGCGGAAAAATCAACGGCATCTGGCGTAGTCTCTACATCTGCATCGCGCAGATCCTGCTCATCCAACAGCCCCATATCTGCCAACATATCGAGGTCGATGAAATATGGATTGCCCGCTGCCGCAGAAAAGCACTGATATGGACTGTCTCCGAACCCGGTCTGTCCAAGTGGGAGAACCTGCCAATACGTCTGTCCGGCATCGCGCAGGAAATCGACGAATTGATACGCATCTTTACCCATTGTGCCGATGCCATATGGAGATGGCAAAGAAGAAATATGCAGCAATATGCCGCTGGAACGCTGAAACATTGTAACACCCAATCCTAATTATTTATTTGCAAACGAATTGCATTTACACGGCATTTCCGCTATAATCATGACAGATACACCGTTATTTTTCAATAGAAAACTCAAAATTTCTGAACAAAAGAGGAGAGCATCCCCATGCGCATGCGCAAAAAGAAAAATCTGGATACCCGGCTGGCAAACTGCGCCGCCGTCCTGGTGTCCGACCCGGAAGCCCATAAGGGCAAGTGGCGCCATATCTTTGGCAATGAAAACCCGCTGCATCTGGAAATCGGCTGTGGCAAAGGTCGTTTCATTCTTGAAACCGCCCGCTGCAATCCTGACGTGAATTATCTGGCCATTGAACGCGAACCAGGCGCGCTGGTCATGGCGACGGAAAAAGCCATGGCATCAGAACTGCCCAACCTGCGTTTTCTCGATTTTGACGCATCCGGTCTGACGGAAATTTTCGCAGACGGAGAAATCGATCGCATCTACTTAAATTTTTCCGATCCATGGCCGCCGAACCGTCAGCGCAAACGCCGCCTGACCCATTCCAATTTCCTCGCATTGTACGACTGTGTGTTGTCAAAATATGGTCAGGTCCATTTTAAGACCGACAATCAACACCTGTTTGAATTCACATTGGAAGAAATGTGTGGATATGGTTGGCTGATACAAAACATCTGTCTGGATTTGCACAACAGCGATTTGGACAACATCATGACGGAATATGAGGAAAAATTCTCCAACGAAGGGTTTCGTATTTACCGCCTGGAAGCATGCCGCCGCGATGAGGATACGCTCCAACGCGCACATACACCGCCGCGCACGGCTGAACAGCTCAGCCATCCGGCGCGCGGTTCTCTCGCGCCGCATTATCACACATCCCGTTGATTATTGTATCATTTTTGCCCAATTTTAGCAAGGATTTTTTGTATTTTTTGTCTGATACGCCGAGATGTGTCTCGTGATATTCCCATAAAAAAGAAACGGTACAGGAAAATTTCCCATACCGTTTCTTTTTTTGAAATCATTACAGTTATTTTATTTTACTTATGCACGTGATTGGTTTTGGAGTGGCAGTCATCCGTCATGCCGCAGGCGCCGCAGGAACCGCAGGAGCCGCCGCAGGAACAGGAACTGCCGCCATGTTTTCTCTTCCGTATTCCGGAAATAACGATTGCCAAAAATACCGCCACAACAATTGCGGCAACAATCAAGGTCGCAAGATTCATGGAAACAAACCTTCTCTAATCAATTATGCGATACCGCAGTATGCATGGTCAGCACATCGTCATTGTACTTGTTCTTGCGGAACAACAGATACAACATACCGATCAGGAGAACGATCGCTACCGCGGTCCAGATGGAGAACCCGCCGCCGGTAAACAGCAGACCCAACCGATAGACAACCAGGGAAACCGCATAGGCAAATCCGCACATATAGCCGATCGCCGCCCATGTCCACTTGGCGTTGTTCATTTCGCGCTTGATTGCACCCATCGCCGCAAAGCACGGTGCGCACAGCAGATTGAAAATCATAAACGAATATGCGGCCAATCCGCTGCCGCCGAAGAATTCCTGTCCAATGACAGTGAGCGCTACAGAATTGCCCTCTTCGACCAATTCCATCGCCAGATCGGCATCCGCCATGGAGGACAGAGAACCGAATACGCCGACAACTTCTTCTTTTGCGACCAGACCGAGGATCGTTGCAACAGCGGCCTGCCATTCGCCAAAGCCCAACGGCACAAACAGAACCGCAAGACCTTCGCCGATTACATTCAAAATAGACATCTCATCGCCGTCGCCAATATAATGGAAACCGCCCTCAAAGGTCAGGCTGTTGAGTACCCAGATGATAATGCTCGCTGCAACGATGACCGTACCGGCGCGTTTGATAAAGCTCCAGCCACGCTCCCAGGTCGCACGCAGAACATTAGACGCTACCGGCGCATGATATGCCGGAAGTTCCATGACAAACGGAGCCGGATCGCCTGCGAATGCCTTTGTCTTTTTGAGAATAATGCCCGAGACGATAATCGCTGCAACACCGATAAAGTACGCCGAAGTTGCAACCCATGCGCTGCCACCAAAGACCGCGCCGGAGATCAGACCGACAATCGGCATTTTTGCGCCGCACGGAATAAAGCAAGTGGTCATAATCGTCATCTTGCGATCGCGGTCCTGCTCAATGGTACGGGACGCCATAACGCCGGGAACGCCGCAGCCGGATGCAATCAACATCGGGATGAAGCTCTTGCCGGACAGACCAAATTTGCGGAAAATACGGTCCATGATGAAGGCAACGCGCGACATATAACCGCAATCTTCCAGCATGGACAGCATCAGGAACAGAATGAGCATCTGCGGGACAAATCCCAGCACCGCGCCTACGCCGCCGACAATGCCGTCTGCAATCAGCCCCGTGAGCCATTCCGCGCAGCCGATGGCTTCCAGTCCGGATGTTACACCCGGTACAATCCATTCGCCAAACAGTATGTCATTCATAAAGACAACTGTCCAGTCACCGATGGTGCCGATGGAAATTTTATAAACCGCCCACATGATTACGACAAAAATCGGCAGTGCTAAAATACGGTTGGTCACAACGCGGTCAATTTTATCCGAAGTGGACAACTGCCCGACTTTTGCCTTTTTGTAGCAGCCCTTCATCAGGGAAGCAATGTAAATGTATCTTTCATTGGTGATGATGCTTTCCGCGTCGTCATCACATTCGTCCTCAGCCGCTTTGATATCCGCCTCGATATGTTCCAGAACATCCGGTGCGATGTTCATCTGTTCCAGCACTTTATCGTCACGCTCAAAAATCTTGATCGCATACCAGCGCTGCTGCTCCTCCGGCATCTGATGCACGGCGGCTTCTTCAATATGCGCAATGGCATGTTCGACTGCACCGGAGAACGTATGCATTGGAACGGTCTTCCCGTTCTTTGCCGCATCAATGGCAGCTTCCGCCGCCTCCATAACGCCCGTACCCTTGAGTGCGGAAATTTCAACAACCTTGCAGCCCATTTGGCGGGACAATTCTGCAATGTTAATCTTATCTCCATTTTTCTGCACAACATCGATCATATTGACTGCAATCACAACCGGAATGCCCAGTTCTGTGAGCTGTGTAGTCAAATAGAGATTGCGCTCCAGGTTGGTGCCGTCTACAATGTTCAGGATCGCATCCGGACGGTCACCGATCAGGTAATTTCTCGCAACAACTTCTTCCAATGTATATGGAGACAGCGAATAAATACCCGGAAGGTCTGTGATGGTGACGTCTTTATGTTTCTTTAATTTACCCTCTTTTTTCTCAACCGTTACGCCTGGCCAGTTGCCGACGTACTGATTTGAGCCGGTCAACGCATTGAACAACGTCGTCTTACCGCTGTTTGGGTTGCCGGCTAAGGCGATTCTCAATTGCATAAACTCATTCCTTTCCGCAACATATTAGCGAAAGCTAATTGTTTACTAAAAAAATAAAGACCGCTAAAAAACGATCTATTATTTTACTTCAATCATTTCCGCATCTGCTTTGCGGATGGATAATTCATAACCACGGACAGTGACTTCAACCGGATCGCCGAGCGGTGCAACCTTGCGAACGTGTACCTCGACGCCCTTCGTAATACCCATATCCATAATGCGGCGTTTGACCGCGCCCTCACCGTGCAGCTTGACGACGGTGACGGTATCGCCTACTTTCACCTGCTTCAATGTGTTCATCGTATGCTCCTTTCTCCGCGCAAAACAGTCAGATCATGATCTTCTGTGCCATTTCCTTGCTAATCGCAACACGCGCTTCTTTTACATTCACAATGACGTTGCCACCGATCATTGCGATGACTGTCACTCTTCCGCCCACGACAAAGCCCAGATTTTCCAGGTGTTTTTTGACATCTGGTCTTCCGCCTATCTTTTTAATGATATTCTCTTCACCGACAGACGCGAGTGTCAATGGCATCATGACTCCGCCTCCCTTATACAACCCATTTGTTAGTACGTCCTAACAGATTGCCGAACGCTTTATCAATTAGCACTCGCTAACCATTTCATATGATACAAGGAATTGCCCATATTGTCAACCATTTTTTCAAACTCTTTGCGCCCGCACACGATTTTCGTGATATCCACGCGTTTGTTAGTATGTGCTAATATTTATTTTGTACAGAATAGACAGAACCGGCACATGTCAAAATCGCATATGCCGGTTCGGCTTATTTAATCGGTTTCCCCGGCTTTTGGCAGGATCATGTACAAATGCACCGGCTCCAGACTTTGCAGTTTCACACTCGACACGAGGTCACAATACAATTGAAGAATCCCGGTCAGCAAGTTCATCAAATACAATGCCTGCGGCATGCGTGCCACCGGATCGGTCAGCTGTGCCTGATCAAGGCAGTTTTCCACCAACTGCCGCAGTGTCTCGTCGCCCCGCGCATAAAACTGCGCAAACGAAGCCGCACGCTTGAGCGAATATAAAATATAGGGCGCTTCCTCACCTTCTGCCGCCGTATGGGGCAGGATACCGCGAAATACATGCGCGCGCACCTGCGGCGCCACAGCGCTGTGCACAGCTTCCGGCAAATGGCTGTCCGGCATCAAGTCGTCCAGCAGATACAGCGCCGCACACAGGTATTCGACAGCAAGCCGCCGCGTCTGGTCGTTGGACAGCCCCAGATCGCGCCGCAAATCAGCATTGAGAAATAACTTGTCATATTCTGCCAACGTGACATGTTCAAATAGCCGGCAATATTCATCCATTGTCAGATGCTTCACTTGATCCATGCGAATCACCTCATATCGATTTTGTGATAAACACGGGGATGGGCGGGTCGCCCGTGCGGTTGGAAAATTGTACGGTAAGCACAGTATACTGTTTTGAATCAATGGTTTTTACATATTCAAGCAGTGCATCCCGTTCTTCATATCCGCTCGCGCCGCCAGAATAAATGCTGACACACATCAAGCCGCCATCGCGCAGCAGCTCCAATCCCGCCTGAATGGCAGCAATCGTGCTGTCCGCATGCGTAAAAATGCTGTGGTCGCCGCCCGGCAGCCAGCCCAGATTAAAAACGATGCAATCTACACTGCCCGGTCGGGCATATTGCGCCATATTCGCATGGCTGTCCAATATAACTGTGCCGACGCCATCCCAACCGTGTTCCGTCAATCGTTTTTTCGTGTTCTCTACGGCCTGCGGCTGAATATCAAAGGCAAGGACTCTGCCTGCCTCTCCGGTCAGCTCACATAAAAATTGTGTATCCCGTCCATTGCCGGCTGTCGCGTCAATGATACAATCGCCGGGACGGATAAACTGTCTGAGATATTTATGCACCAATGTCAACGTATTCACGATTTACCTCCCAAACGTAACACCAATGACTGCATTATACCATATTTTTTGAGAAAAATCCGCTCACTTGCCCGGATTTCCATGTCTTTTCTCAAAAAATGTGTTACAATACAAGTAATCATACGACTCGATGGTTTGCATTGGCGAGGGGAGTGAACAGCCATGTCCAGCCGTCATACCATATCTTTTACATGCCCCGCCTGCCGGCGGATGTTTACCATAATAAAATGGACGACGATCAGTCCAAACGATGATCCTGCCATACGAAAACATGTCATGAGCGGCGATCTGTTTCATCACATCTGTCCACACTGCGGCAAACGCATGATGATCGCTTACAATTGTTTATATCAAGACCGTCAAAAAAAGTTCGCTGTTTCCTTACAAGCTGACCGCAATCAGCCCGCTGTAACGCCGTTATTGCCTGGCTATCAGATGCGATTGGAACGCACATTGCTTTCATTCGTCGAGCGCGTCCGCATTCTGGATGCCGGGTTGGATGACATGGCATTCGAGCTGTATCGCACCGTCGTAATGACACAGGTAAAACGTCAGCATCCGGAACGTTCTGTACTCTCCCTGCGGTTTGACGCGGTCGAAGGAGATGATATTTTTTTACAAGCGGGTCAGACGGAACAAGTCCGGCTGCCATTTTCGTCCTATCAGAACATTGCAGACAAAGTGAAAAAATCCAGTTTTCACCCCAAAGTATCCGGTTATCTGACCATTCACGGCAAATGGCTGCAACAGTCCGGTATTCTGGACGCACTCAAGCAGCAATGAAAAAATCCCCGCTCCAACCGGAACGGGGATTGCTTTTGTGTAATTGTGAAATTACAGGGCAGCCTTTGCCTTCTCAACCAGACCTGCGAAAGCAGCCTGATCGTTGACCGCCAGGTCAGCAAGCATCTTGCGGTTGATGTCGATGCCAGCCTTCTTCAGACCGTTCATGAAGCGGCTGTAGTTGATGCCGTTTGCCTGCGCAGCAGCGGAGATACGGGTGATCCACAGTCTGCGGAAATCGCGCTTCTTGTGCTTACGTCCGATGTATGCGTAACGCAGGGACTTCATAACGGCTTCGTTCGCCGTGCGGAACAGCTTGGACTTTGCACCAAAATAGCCCTTGGAAAGCTTCAGAATCTTTTTTCTTCTCTTGCGCGTCATCATTGCGCCCTTTACTCTTGCCATATTAAAACAATGCCTCCAAATTCAAATCGTAAGTGTTTATAATCCTGAAAATCAGCTGTACGGCAGCAGGCGCTTTACCTGTGCTACATTGGTAGAATCAGCGAAGCCTTCCTTTCTAAGGTGTCTCAGACGCTTGGTGGACTTCTTGTTCAGGATATGACGGCGACCAACATGTGCGCGCTTGATCTTGCCGGTTTTTGTCATCTTAAAGCGCTTGGATGCGCCGCTGTGAGTCTTAATCTTAGGCATATTGGGTTCTCCTCTCTGGTATTACCGCACCCAACCGTGGGGCACGAATCTGAATGATTTATGAATCGGACTGTTCCGTTTCAGGAGCCTGCTGCGGCTTGCCGGATCTCCCCTTGCGCCCGCCCTTTTTGGCGTCCTTCTTCGGATTATCCTTTTTGGGAGCCAGGAACATAATCATCTGGCGACCCTCCAGCTTGGGGGCTTTTTCCATACTGCCGATTTCTGAACAGTTTTCGGCGAACCGATGCAGCAGATCCAGACCGATGGAAGAATGGGTCACCTCACGACCGCGGAAGCGGACGGAAACTTTGACTTTATTGCCATCTTTGAGGAAACGCTTGGCATGGTTGGCCTTTACGTTGAAATCATTCACGTCGATGCCGGGGCTCAGGCGGATTTCCTTGATCTCCACAACATGCTGATTTTTCTTCGCTTCCTTTTCACGCTTCGCCTGTTCAAAACGGAACTTACCGTAATCCATGATACGGCAAACGGGCGGAACGGCCTGTGGAGCGATCTTCACAAGGTCAAGATTTTTCAATGCTGCGGCTTCCTGCGCCCTGGCGATCGGTACGACGCCAACCTGGTTGCCATCCGCATCAATCAATCGAACTTCCCTGTCGCGGATCTCCTCGTTGATCTGGTGTTCCATACTGCTAATTGTTAAGCACCTCCAAACGGTAAAAACAATAAAAAACGGACGGAAAGGCACCGTCCGACGTCGCTTTCCACGCAAAGGGAAAGCAAAAACCATCTGAACCTCTCAACCAAAGCGCGAGGTGAGGACGGTGAAGCCCTTCTTTCTTTTGCCCGTATAGTATAGCAAACTCCGGGCAAACTGTCAACAGAAAAGTTCGGATTATACGAAAATTTTTATCTTTTATCCTTTTCACCCTCTTTTCACTTGACAAACCGGTCTGCCGCGTGCTATCCTGCCAGGAAGATTATTGAATATCACCATACCGGCTGGATCTTTTTTCCTGTGTTTTTTGCACTTACCTGTTGAAAAGCGCGGCAAAATACGCTATGATTATGATACAAGATAACCAAAACCGCCGGTTCGCCAATGGAGGCTACGCTATGAGCGACGAATACAAAAATAATTTTGTCGTCCTCACCGATGAGGATGGCAACGAAAAAGAATTTGAGCACATTGACACCCTGGAGGACGGCGGTATCATGTATATGGCCTTCATCCCCGCTGAATTGAGTCTCGAAGAGGAGGCCGAGGTCGTTATCCTGAAAATCGTCGAGGAGAACGGCGAAGAGCTTCTGGCAACCGTCGATGACGACGATGAAAATTTACGTATCTATAACCTCTTTATGGATCGTCTGGAAGACACGTATGAAGCGCCGGAATTCGACGATGATTGACCGTTTTTTCTGATATTTTTGTCAACGCGCCCTGCGCGGTTCGACAGTCGCCTTTTTTTAACCCACAGTTAGTTTACGGGACCCCGAAGTATTGTTCCCGCTTCAAGTGCAGGCCTCCCGCCCTGCGGAAGTTGGAAGCGCAGCGATTCGGGATAGGGGACCCACCTGCAAAGTTCGTGCAGGTTACTAATCTGGCGACATCGGCCGGGTGGGGTTTTTTGCGCCCTGAAAACCTTTGGTCATATATTCAAATCCCCGGCATCTTTCCTCTTTTCCCGACATAATCCCTATCTACTTTTCACGAAATCCCCCCTTTACATTTGCATTGTATCGATGTATAATGTACAAAACAAACAATGAAAGGAGTGTTAATCCATGGAGAACATTTTAAAAATCCGCGACTACCAGCCGCAGCCCGAAAAGCCCGATATTGACGACCTCATCTACGGCGACGATCATCATGTTTCCGAAAAGTAATCCTGACTTGTAAGAACATTTGAGATTCCCACGCAGATAGGCGTGGTTTTTTTCTACCCAAAACAGCGGCACAGGACAAAAAAATTCCGCCGTTTTTATTATGATAGATCGTGATAACCCCATGTCATATCGTGGCAGCGCCGCACCTTGCGCAAAGGTGCGGCGCTTTTTGTTATCCACATTTGCACAAGGTTTTGCACAAAGTAAAATTTTACCTTTTCAATACAATATGTATTGCTTTTCGGACCTTTGTCCCTTTTTCGCCGCACCCCATTTACCGGAACCGGTACTGGATCGCCTCTGCGATGTGGGCGGATGAAATGTGCGCTTCCCCGGCGAGGTCAGCAATGGTGCGCGCCAGCCGCAGCACGCGGTCATAACTGCGCGCTGTCATACCCAATCGTTCAAATGCCGCATCCATCAGCTTCTGCCCGGTTTCATCCAGCCTGCAAAACTCAGCCAATTGTGCCGGACGCATATTCGCATTACAGGTGACACCCGTGCCCTGATATCGCTGCAATTGACGTTCCCGCGCAGCGATCACACGGGCACGGATATCCGCGGAACGCTCCGCTGGCTGACGCTCCGAAAGCTCTTTCAACGGAACCGGTCTGACATCCATCTGAATGTCAATGCGGTCGAGCAACGGACCTGATATTTTTTTGCGATATTCGCGCACTTCATTCGGTGTACAACGGCAGCGCCCGGACGGATGACCATACCACCCGCATTTACACGGGTTCATCGCGCAAATCAACATAAATTTTGCCGGATACGTCACACGCCCCGCCATGCGCACAATGGAGACGCTCCCGTCTTCCAACGGCTGGCGCAAAACTTCCAGCGCATCTTTTCGGAATTCCGGCAATTCATCCAAAAATAACACGCCGTTATGCGCCAGGCTCAATTCTCCCGGAACCGGGACGCCTATGCCGCCGCCTGCAATGCCTGCCGCGCTCGTCGTGTGATGCGGCGACCGGATCGGGCGCAGGTCGCTGCGCGCTGCCGCCGCCCCCTCGCCGATGACCGAATAAATACGCACGACATCCAATTTTTCTTCCGGCGTCATCGGCGGCAGAATGGTGCCAATACGCTTTGCCATCATGCTCTTGCCTGAGCCAGGGGTGCCGCACAACAGCATATTGTGTCCGCCCGCCGCCGCGATCTCCATCGCACGCTTGACATTTTCCTGCCCCATGACATCGCAAAAATCGGGATTTCCCAAACGATCTGTGCGTTTTTCCGGCTGTCTGATATAGGGTTCCATATGTTTTCTGCCGGACAAATGGTCAAGAATCTCCTGTGTATGGTTCACCGCATAGATGGTCAGCTCACCGGCCAGCGACGCTTCTTCGGCGTTTTGCTCCGGTACAAACAGACAGGTCTTGCCACAATCGCGCGCTGCCATTGCCATCGAAAGAGCTCCCCGCACCGGACGCAACGCCCCGCTCAGGCTCATCTCTCCGATAAACACACAATCTTCCGGAAGCGATTCAATCTGTCCCAGCGCCGCCATCAATCCGAGGAACACCGGAAGATCATAAATGGCTCCTTCTTTTTTGCGGTCAGCCGGCGCAAGGTTGACTGTCTTGCGGCAGGGCGGGATCGTAAACCCCATGCTGCGCGCCGCCGTTATGACACGTTCCTTTGCCTCGCGAACAGCAGCGCCTGGCAGACCGACAATATCAAATGAAGGCAACCCATTTGCAACGCCGCATTCCACTGTAACCAGATATCCTTCTATGCCATAAATTCCCGCAGAAAATGCCGTTTCAATCATTGCTGCCGCTCCCTTTCTCCCTCTGTTTTGTGATGCAATTTGTATCCATTTTACTGCATTTATACTGTAATGGCAATCATCCGCCACACCAATTTCCTGCAATTGGTTAAAATTTATCATAATATTACCAACAAGGCACAATGAATGATATTTTCTGAGTTTTTCCAAGTTTTTTTGTGTCTTTTGCGTAAATTCTTCTGGTTTTCTGTTTACAGCCGATTTTTTTTTTGTTAGAATAATGAAGGTTAAAGGGGGTTGCAAACGGCAACGCCCCTCTCTTAACCCCTTCTGTTTCGCCACAGTCAGCCCACTCCTGATTGTCACGAAGCGAAAGCAACCGTCTGCGGTTTCGGGCAAAGATCGCATCTCGGTTTCGCAAAAAAAATATATAGGAGGAACTATTGAATCATGGCAAGAAAAATGAAATCCATGGACGGCAATACCGCCGCTGCTCATGTATCCTATGCGTTTACTGAAGTAGCTGGTATTTACCCGATCACCCCGTCCAGCCCGATGGCCGATAACGTTGACCAGTGGGCTGCTGCCGGCAGAAAAAACATCTTTGGCACGACTGTAAATGTTGTCGAGATGGAATCTGAGGCCGGTGCCTCCGGTACTGTACACGGCTCTCTGGCAGCCGGTGCACTGACTACCACTTATACCGCATCCCAGGGTCTGCTGCTGATGATCCCCAACATGTACAAGATCGCCGGCGAGCTGCTGCCCTGCGTTTTCCATGTTTCCGCACGTACCGTTGCAACCCATGCGCTGAACATCTTCGGCGATCACTCCGACGTCATGGCATGTCGTCAGACCGGTTTTGCAATGCTGTGTGAAACCAATCCGCAGGAAGTTATGGATCTCTCCGCTGTCGCGCATTGCGCAACCATCGAGAGCCGTGTTCCATTCATCAACTTCTTTGACGGCTTCCGCACCTCCCATGAGATTCAGAAGATCGCCGTATGGGATTACGATGATCTGGCTGATATGGTCGATATGGATGCGGTTGCCGCATTCCGCAAGCGCGCACTCAATCCGGAGCGTCCGGTTATGCGCGGTTCCCACGAAAATGGCGATATTTTCTTCCAGCATCGTGAGGCTTGCAACAAGTACTATGAGGCAGTTCCGGAAATTGTCGAAAAGTACATGGATAAGGTCAATGAAAAGCTTGGCACTGACTACAAGCTGTTCAATTACTACGGCGCACCGGATGCTGAACGCATCATTATTGCAATGGGTTCCATCTGTGACGTCGCAGAAGAAGTGATCGATTACCTCACCGCACAGGGTGAAAAGGTCGGTCTGGTCAAGGTTCGCCTGTTCCGTCCGTTCCGCGCAGACAAGCTGGTCGAAGCGATTCCGGCAACCGCCAAGAAGATCGCAGTCCTCGACCGCACCAAGGAACCGGGTTCCCTGGGCGAGCCGCTCTATCAGGACGTTGTCACTTCCCTGGCAAATGCCGGCATCTCTGCTACCATCACCGGCGGTCGCTATGGTCTTGGCTCCAAGGACACGCCTCCGTCCAGCGTATTCGCAGTATATGAAGATCTGGCGAAGGATGAGCCGAAAAAGCAGTTCACCATCGGCATCTCCGATGACGTTACGTATCTGTCCCTCGACGAGAAGCCGTCTCCGAACACCGCAGCAGAAGGCACCATCGAGTGCAAATTCTGGGGTCTCGGCGGCGATGGTACCGTTGGTGCGAACAAAAACTCCATCAAGATCATCGGCGACAACACCGACAACTATGTTCAGGCGTATTTCCAGTACGACTCCAAGAAGACCGGCGGCGTAACGGTATCTCACCTGCGCTTCGGTGCAAAGCCGATCAAATCGCCTTACTACATCAACAAGGCCGACTTCGTCGCATGCCATAACCCGTCCTACGTTGTCAAGGGCTATAAGATGGTCAATGACGTAAAGCCGGGCGGCGTATTCCTGATCAACTGCCAGTGGACGCCGGAAGAACTCAATGAGTATATGCCGGCTGAAGCAAAGCGTTACATCGCGAAGAACAACATTCAGTTGTACACCATCAATGCCATTGATCTGGCAATCCAGATCGGCATGGGCAAGCGTACCAACACGATCCTGCAGTCCGCATTCTTCTCTCTGGCTAAGGTAATGCCGGAAGAGACTGCAATCCAGCTCATGAAGGACGCTGCAACGCATTCCTACCTGAAGAAGGGTCAGGATGTCGTAGACATGAACCACAAGGCGATTGAACTTGGCGCGACCGCTTACGTCAAGATCGACGTACCGGCTGACTGGGCTGATGCTCCGGATGCTGCTCCGGCTGAAACACCCGCAGGTCGTCCGGCAACCGTCAAGATGGTTACCGATCTGCTCGATCCAATTGGTCGTATGGATGGCGATTCCCTGCCGGTATCTGCATTCAACGAATATGTTGACGGCACCTATCAGCATGGCGCTTCCGCTTACGAGAAGCGCGGCGTAGCTGTAACCGTTCCGTCCTGGGATGCAGGAAAGTGCGTACAGTGTAACCAGTGCGCATATGTCTGCCCGCATGCTACCATCCGTCCGTTCGCTCTGACTGCTGAAGAAGCTGCTGCTGCTCCGGCTGCTACCAAGACCGCTCCGATCAAGGCTGGCAAGGGCAAGGACGTTTATACCTTCACAATGGCTGTTTCCCCGCTCGATTGCATGGGCTGTGCTGTCTGCATCGGCGTCTGCCCGACCAATGCGCTGACCATGGTTCCGCAGCATGAGGAAGCTGCTCAGGTTGAAGTATTCGACTATATGGTTAACAAGGTTGCTCCGAAGGCCGACATGGAAGATACCAAGACGGTCAAGGGCTCCCAGTTCAAGCAGCCGCTGCTTGAGTTCTCCGGTTCCTGCGCAGGTTGTGCAGAAACTTCGTATGCCCGCCTGATCACCCAGGTTTGCGGCGACAGAATGTATATCTCCAATGCAACCGGTTGTTCTTCCATCTGGGGTGGTCCGGCTGCCACTTCCCCGTATACCGTCAACAAGGAAGGTCGCGGTCCTGCATGGGCAAACTCCCTGTTTGAAGACAACGCACAGCATGGTCTCGGCATGTACTATGGTCAGAAGGCAATCCGTGATCGCCTGATCTCCAACATCGAGCAGATTGCTGCGGATGAGCGCTGCTCTGCTGAGTTGAAGGCTGCCATTGATGCATTCCTGGCTACCAAGGACAACGGCGCTGCAAACGAAGCTCCGGCAAAGGCATTGATCGCTGAGATCGAGAAGGCTGCTTCCTGCGGTTGCCCGCTGATGGCTGACGTTCTGGAAAACAAGGAATACCTGTCCAAGAAGTCTGTTTGGATCTTCGGCGGCGACGGCTGGGCATATGATATCGGCTTCGGCGGTCTGGACCATGTCCTCGCTTCCGGTGAGGATATCAACGTTATGGTATTCGACACCGAAGTTTACTCCAACACCGGCGGTCAGGCTTCCAAGGCTACCAATATCGGCGCTGTCGCTCAGTTCGCTGCTGCTGGTAAGGCAATTGCCAAGAAGTCCCTCGCAGAAATCGCAATGTCTTATGGTTATGTTTATGTTGCTCAGATCGCAATGGGCGCGAACATGCAGCAGACCCTGAAGGCAATCGCTGAGGCAGAAGCATATCCGGGACCGTCTCTGGTTATCGGCTATGCTCCGTGTGAGATGCACTCCATCAAGGGCGGCATGACCAACTGCCAGTCCGAGATGAAGAAGGCTGTCGATTGCGGTTACTGGAATATGTTCCGCTTCGATCCCCAGCTCAAGGCACAGGGCAAGAATCCGTTCATCCTCGACTCCAAGGAGCCGAAGGAAGGCTACCAGAAGTTCCTGATGGGAGAAGCTCGTTACTCTGCTTTGACCCGTTCCTTCCCGGATCGTGCCAAGGAACTGTTCGCAGAATCCGAAAAGGCTGCTGCGGCTCGTTATCAGCACCTGGTCGCTCTTCAGAAGATGTACGGCGGCGAATAATTCAATTCGTTCTATCTTATCAAATATCCGGTTCCCGGCGGCATATGCCGCCGGGAACTTTTTTCTGTTCACGGTGTGTCTTTTTTCATGTCCCTCTTGCATTTTGTCGTGTATTGTTGTACTATTGTATCAATGATGTAATACAACAATATTCCAACATGGTACAAGATAGGCGGCGCGATATCCCAACAGAACAAATGGTTCAAAACCTGCGCAAGCGTACCTGTGGCGGCAGCATCATCTGCCTGCACGATGGACGCGGCAAAAACAATGCGCCTTCACACACCATTTCAGCGTTACAGACCATGCTTCCCTACTGGCTGAACGCAGGCTTTCGATTGGATACGGTGGATCACTATGGACACTAAATTTTCTCCCATGCGCTTATTGGCGCATATCGCTGTGTTTATCGGACTGATTGCATTGACATTTTATATCCTGCTGCGCGGACAGAATCTGTCCGAATTGTTGGGTGTTCTGCGAAGTGTGCGGGTGCACTGGTTGTTGCTCGGCGCAGCATGTATGTGCGTGTTCCTATTGTGCGAGGCAATCAATTTACGCCGTTGTCTGCGGCTGTTCCATTGCCGCTGTACACTGCTGCAAGCCATTCGCTATGCATTGACCGGCTTCTTTTTCAGTTCAATCACGCCGTCTGCCAGCGGCGGTCAGCCCATGCAGCTATATGCCATGCACCGGGATCACATTTCATTGTCCCATGGCACGCTTGCATTGCTCACACAATTTTCTTCTTTTCAAACAGTCACTGTCACATTTGCCACGGTCGGTTTTATCCTGCAATATACACGGTTGTCACAAAGTACAGGCAATTTTCTCTGGCTGTTTGTATTCGGCGCAGCTTGTAATATTTTACTGTTGTCTTTCACGCTGATCGCACTCTTTTCCAAACGGCTGTCAAACGCACTGATTGGTATCATTTGCAGGGTGCTGCGCGCATTGCACATCAAAAAGGCCGTCGCCATCGAACAGCAACTGACAAATCAACTCACACTGTATCAGCACAGCGCCGCATACCTTCGACGCAACCGCTCTACGCTGCTGCGTATCCTTGCGGTCACCGCCGTGCAAATCTCAGCATTTTACAGCATTCCTTATCTGGTATATCTATCGCTCAATCTACCGGTATGTTCCTTCTGGATGCTCTTCTCACTTCAGGCAGTGTTGTATATATCGGTATCCTCTCTGCCGATTCCGGGCGCAGTGGGCGCGAATGAAAGCGCATTTTTGGTGCTGTTCCGCGCGATTTTCCCTGCGACAGCACTGCACAACGCCATGCTGCTCAGCCGCAGTGTAAGTTTTTATCTATTTGTCGCACTCAGCGGCTTCTGTGTCGCTGTTTCGTCATTCCTGGGAAAAAGAAAGAACAGCGAATCCGACTGACCCGCAGCCGGTTCGCTGTTCTTATATTTCTATGTTTTATGTATTACATGGTGTAAACCTTGATGGTTTCATATACCTCATAGGCTTGTTTCATCGTCGCCATCTGTGTACCGGGCAGCTTTGCAGATGCCGTACCCATGGCAACGGCAAACTTGGCAAGCTCCTCGTTAGACATGCCCTGATTGTATGCATGTGCAATTGCGCCAACCATTGCGTCGCCCGAACCGACGGCACTTTTATCTGCCGGACCTGCATCTGCCACCATATACAGAGGCGTTTCATCCGGAAAGACAAAAATTGCACCGTTGTGACCGAGTGACGCGCAGATGGTTTGTGCACCCTGTTCACGCAGCGGCAGAACGCGTTCCAATGCTTCCTCGGGATCATGCGTGCGCGGCATATCTGTCAACTTGGCAAGCTCAGTCGTATTCGGCTTGATGAAATCCGGTCTGCACGGCAGGACGCTGCGCAACGTTGCGCCGTCGCAGTCAACCAGCAGCGGACACCCCGCCTTCTTAATAATCTTAATGATTTTGAGATACTGTTTGAGCTTCATGCCAGGCGGGACGCGTCCACACAAAACAAATAAATTATGCGGATCGAGATACAGCTTGAGCTTTTCGATAAAGCGCAGATAATCCTCATCGGTGACCACAGTACCCGGTTCATTGAGATCGGTATGGCTACCGTCCGGATGAACCAACTGGGTGTTGATTCGAGTCTCACCTGCAACGTCCGTAAAATCGTGATGGATGCCGAGTGCGGTCAGCCCATTTTTCAAGGTACGACCATTATTGCCGCCAGTGAATCCCATGGCTACACTCTCTCCACCGAGTGCACGGATTGCTCTGGAGACATTGATGCCGCGTCCGCCGACCTCGACAAAACTCTGAGAAACGCTGTTTACTGTTCCGAACTCGATTGGCTCGTCGATAATCAGTGTCCGGTCAATCGCCGGGTTCAGCGTTATGGTTATTATCATGGATAAACCCTCCTGCTTTCAGTAAAAAATGGACGCATGGTTTATCAGTGTTGTCCTACATTATATTTTACATAATTTCTGGTGCAATGTAAATGACAAACTGAAAGATTTTTTGTTTCTTTCGGCTGAGTTTGGCGTTTCACCTGCCAAAATCCTCATCCTTCAGCAGTCTCCGACTGAAAGCGATCCTTTCCACCATTGTGGCATCTTTTACTTCAAGATGTAATTTCATGCGGTTCATCGTCCGTCTGATACAGCTCCTGCCGTATCATGTTGAACATATCCTCTGCCATCGTCAAAATATTATATACCTGTGTTTCTGTCAGTTCAAATGGGAGGTCTGTGGGATATCGCGTTTCAATATAATAGTTATTGAGCGCAGCGCTCTCATCCAGATAATGAATGAACCGATCGTCACACATTGCCGCTTGCCGGCACAAAAAGGTCAAGTTATGCCCGTCAAAATGGCGTCCGACACGAAACAGCAAATAACCTTTGAGAGCTTTTTCAATTGCCTGCTGGCAGTGGAACGCCACGGCCATTTCATCCCCGCTCCACGTGAGCAGGATACGCGCACTTTGCAGATCGCTGAGCGCTTTTTCCAGCCATTTGTAATAATACCGGCTGTCAGTGCTCCCCTTTCGTCGTCTGGCCATACAATACCGTCCCCTTCTTCTCAATTGCAGACGCATAGCTTCCTGCGTCCTTGCGCATGTTGATCCATTCGTCCGTGTTGTACAATAAAAACTGCACAGGGAATGGAGCATTGACCTCCAGATACAACTGGCGCAGCAAGCGCTTTTTATCACACATCACATCTACAATAATGCACAGGTTTGCCGATCTCATATTTTGACCTGTCATCTTTTCGCCGTATAAAATGACGCGGCTTGGATGGCAATATTGAATGACTGTTTCGAGAACTTCCTTGAAATCCATGCTTGTCACCCCCTATCCGGGTTAAAATGCGGAAAAAACCACTTCTGATTGAACCTTTTCCTTTTCGCCATCAAATGCTGCCACACAAAGTGCGCCGTCCGCACCCATACCACGTGCCAGTGTCAGCTTTGTACCACAGGTCGTTTCGGAGAGATAATTGACCTGCATCTGCGAGACCCAACGTGTTTCATCCTCTTCCAAACCAAATGCATCTGACAAAATATCCACTGCTTTGACATTATTCAAGTGATGATTCACATCAATGTCACTATATCGCACAACCCGGTCAAAACACGGCTGTAAATGTTCGGTACGAATTGCCTTGAGCATTTCCGGTTTTCCGACAATCTGATCTTTGAATGTGATATCCAACGCACTCGGACGCAGCAGCCGATGTGTTTCCATGTTGACAATCGCCCACATGGTAACCGCACTGCCCACCACGCCGTCTGCCGTCTCAAAGGAAAAATCACGATACCACGACGCGCCTTTGATCTGACGCGGCCATGTCGTCACGCGCACGGTTTCATACGAATGCAGCGGACGATTGATCTTATATTTCAGCCGGGACATGACCCAAAACCCGTTGTATTCCGCGACCTTTTCTGAAAGCCCCATCTCCCCCGCATGGCGGGTGGCGAGATCCTGCATAAAATCAATGATGGCGGACGGGCGGGCAATCCCCCGTCCGTCAATATGCCCGATATCGAGCGCATATTCTTTGGACATCTGACACTGCGGCATCTGTCTTTTCCTCCTTGGCTGTGATTTTCTGATACGTTCAGTATACCGCATTTGCGTGCGAATGAAAAGATTTGTTCACAAAATTCTCCTTTCTTCCGCGTTGTTCAATGGAGACAATTGTGATAGACTGATGGTAATAGAAAGGATGTGCATCAATATGGAATTGACCTATCAACAGGTTTCCGACTCAGAAATCAATACCCTCGCTGCACTTGCCAGTGAAATCTGGCATGAATTTTTTCCCGGTATCATTTCCGCCGGGCAGGTGGACTATATGGTTGAAAAATTCCAATCGGCATCTGCCATGCAGCAGCAACTTGCGGAAGGCTATCAGTATTATCTCGTGTACGCTGGCACAGAACTCATCGGATATATCGGCGTACATCCGGAAGATACCTTGTTGTTTCTCAGCAAGCTGTATCTCAAAAAGCAACATCGTGGTCGCGGATATGGGCGCAAAATGATCGAATTTGTCGCCGGACTCGCGCGTGAGCTTGGCAAATGCGGCGTGTATCTCACCGTCAACCGCCACAATGAACATACCATTGCGGTCTATCATGCCACTGGTTTTCAAACCGTACGCACACAGGTTGCCGACATCGGCAATGGATATGTCATGGATGATTATATCATGCAACTTGCCGTATAATGTTCCCTTGTCCCGCGTAAGATAGACCAGGGACAGGAGGGGTGTCTATGAAAAAACTGTTTGCGCTGACCGTGCTGTTTCTCGCACTGGTCGGCGGTATTCTGTGGTATTCAGGTGATTCCGCTGCGTTGGAACTGCCTGATTTGACCAATCTGATCACACAGACGGATTCGAGCGCTGACAACACGGAAATAGATACGGAAAATACGGAAACACAGACGGAAACAAAAACCAGTCCTCTGTCTTCGCTGGTTGAAACGCGCGCGGTCTGGGTAGCCACGGCCTATGCCATCGATTATCCGTCCGAGCCGACAACCGATGCCGCCGCACTCAAAGCCAGATGCAATGAAATTTTGGACGAGGCCTCGGCGAATGGCTGCAATACCGTATATTTCCAGGTACGTCCGACAGCGGATGCTTTTTATCCATCCGACCTGTTCCCATGGAGCCGGTATTTGACTGGCACTTGCGGCACTGCACCGGAAGATGACTTCGATCCGCTGGCTTACTGGACAGAACAAGCCCATGCACGCGGCATGAAGCTGCAAGCCTGGGTCAATCCTTATCGCATCTGTGCCGGACAAAATGCAGCCGCTGATTTTGAAGCTCTGCCTGACGACTCCCCTGCAAAACAGCATCCGGAATGGGTCGTGCAATGCAACGGGGGATATTATTTCGATCCCGGTATTCCCGAGGTGCGGCAGCTCATCTGTGACGGCGTTGAAGAAATCGTGAAAAATTACGATGTGGATGGCATCCAATTCGACGATTATTTCTATCCCTCCACAGATTTCGCGGACGATACAACCTATGCCGAAAGCGGTACGGAACTGAACCTGAGTGACTGGCGGCGCGACAATGTCAACCAGCTTGTACAGGCAGTTGGCGAAACGGTACACAAAGAAGCAAAAAATCCCATCTGTGTGTTCGGCATCAGCCCTTCCGGCATCTGGCGCAACAAAGGTGTGAACGTCTTCGGCGGCAGCGATACGAATGGATATGAACACTATACATCATCCTATGCCGACTCGCTCACCTGGATCAAAAATGGTTGGATTGATTATATCTGTCCACAGATCTACTGGGAAATTGGCGACGAAGCCGCAGATTTTGACACGCTTGCACATTGGTGGGCGCAGCAGGTTGACGGCACAGATGTCAACCTGATTCTGGGTCTCGCAGCATATAAAATTGGCAGTACGGAGTACACCGATACGTGGCGCATGGATGGCAATGCAGAAATTTCCCGCCAGCTCAACTTGATGCGCGATATCGACGGCGTAGATGGCTGTGCCCTATTCAGCTATCGCAACTTGGAACAGACGGACGGACTGTCCGACGTGCTCAAACAAGCCTGGACACAATAAAATCTCAATCATTGTGAGAGACAAAGAAAGACGGAACTTCCGGCACGAGAAATTGTGCGCAGCGTTCCGCCTTTTTTCTTGATGGCGGTCCCTTTCCATTGTCATACGTCCTGCCAAATTTTTGATGAAATCCATTGATGTTCCTGGTAGAATCTGCTACATTTATAATATCTTATCCCCCTGGATCATCCCAACTTTTGCAGTGCGGACAGAGGGGGCAATCTCCCGAAAGGAAGGATCGTACAATGAAGATTGAACGCATCGAAAACATGGCGGGCGGCAAAGGTCATATCCTCATCAAGCGCCTGCTCGGCGAAAAGGAACTGAATGGAAAATGTGGTCTGTATGCAGAGGTCACCATCGAGCCCGGCTGTTCACTCGGCTATCATGAGCACCACAACGAAAGTGAAACGTATTACATCCTCTCCGGCGTCGGTGATTACAATGACAACGGTACCGTGCGCCCGGTGCAGGCAGGCGACGTTACATTTACGCCGGACGGTTGCGGACACGGTCTCGAAAATACCGGTGATACAGACCTTGTATTCATGGCATTGATTATTTTCGACTGATTTGTTTAATAAGATGAAAACAGCCGCCGGAACTTGCGTTCCGACGGCTTTGTTGCCCTTCTTTTCAAACTGTACGGTTGTATATTGCGGTTTCAGTTTAAGCTCCCTTCGCCATACTGCGCGAACAGCTTTTCTATCCGTGCCCGCAGCACAGGTTCATGGATCAGTTCCGGATCACAGGTCAAAAGCTCATCTGCCGCGCATCGCGCCTGCTCAAGCACATCCATATCCCCCGCAAGATCGGCCAATTTCATCGGCGGCAGACCATGCTGCCGTGTGCCAAAGAAATCACCGGCCCCGCGCATTTCCAAATCCTTCTGTGCAATGACAAAACCGTCGTTTGTGTGCACGAGTGTTTTCAGTCTCTCACGCGCATCTGCACCGCGGTCTGCGCCGTAAAAGACACAATAGGATTGCCGCTTGCCACGTCCGACACGCCCGCGCAATTGATGCAATTGTGATAAACCAAAGCAATCGCCATCCTCCACAACCATCAGCGCTGCATTCGGCACATTTACGCCCACTTCAATGACCGTTGTAGAAACCAGAATATCGATCCTCCCAGCCGCAAAATCCGCCATAATCTGTTCTCTTTCCGCTGCTTTGGTGCGCCCATGCACAAGTGCAATGCGGCGGTGCGGCAATACACCTGTCAGACGTTCGGCTGTACGCTCCGCACTCGTGCGCCCACTCTCCCCATCCCCGACCAGCGGGCAGACAACATATACCTGTCCGCCTTCCGCACATTGCCGGTCAATAAAGGCGTCGATGCGCGGACGCATGCCCTCGCCCACCGCATAGGTTCTGATTCTTTGCCGTCCGGGCGGCAATTCATCAATCACCGACACATCCAGATCGCCATAGATCAGCAGTGCAAGTGTGCGCGGGATCGGTGTGGCAGACATGACGAGCAGATGGACATTTTCCCCTTTTGCTGTCAGCATGGCGCGCTGATTTACACCGAAACGATGCTGTTCATCCACCACTGCCACAGCCAGATCGTGAAACCGTACCGTGTCACTCAGGATGGCATGCGTCCCGATGACGACAGAAATATCTCCGCTTTCCATCGCCTGTACGATATCACGCTTCTGTTTTGCGCCCATCGAGCCGACAAGTAACCCGCATGAAACGCCCAGTTTTTCGAGCAGCGGCTTGAGCGTTTGTATGTGCTGCTGTGCCAGCAGCTCCGTCGGCGCCATGATCGCTGCCTGCCGTCCATTTTTCGCTGCAAGATAACACAGCGCCGCCGCAACCATCGTCTTGCCCGAACCGACATCACCCTGGATCAGCCGGCTGAGCGGTCGCCCGGCTGCAATATCCAGCGTACACGCCTCGATCGCGCGCATCTGTGCCCCAGTCAATGAAAACGGCAAGGCACGATACAAGGCATGCAAGCTCAAATCGCGCAATTGTGCACCCTGTTTGCCCGACCGCCGCGCCCGCAAAAATCTCATGCCGCACGACAACAGAAAAAATTCTTCAAACACCATGCGACGGCGCGCCTGCTGTGCCTGCCGCATATCCTGCGGACGATGGATCTCAAACAGCACATCCCGAATGGGCGCAAAGCCCTGTCGGTTGCGAACGCTCTCCGGCAGGAAATCAGGCAGATCATCCGGAACGGCAGCCAGTGCGGCGTCAGTGACACGGTAGAGATCGCGTTGATGCAACCCCGCTGTGAGTGGATATACCGGAAGGATACGGCCTGTCCGGTTATCCGCGCCAACCGGTTCAAAGTCCGGCGACAACATGACAAATCCACCGCCTTCTACCTGCACCTTACCGTAAAAAGCGTATTCTTTTCCAACTTCCAGGGTAGCCGCGGCATATTTATTGTTAAAAAACCGCAGCGTCAATGCGCCGCTCTCATCATAGACCGTACAGCGCGTCACATCCATGCCGCGGCGGATATGCGCCGTTTTGGGCAGCATGCCCACAATGGCATGCACGCACTGTTTTTCTCCATCCGTCAACCGTCGGATGGGCGTGATCTGCGTGCGGTCTTCATACCCGCGCGGATAGCACTGTATGGCATCTTCCAGCGTTATAATGCCGAGTTTTTCCAACAACTCTGCCTTTTTAGGTCCGATTCCACGCACAAAGCGGACATGATCCTGTAATTTCATATCGGATAGGTGCGTACAACCTTGGCGACAACGCCGAGAATGTAGGCATGGTCGCCTGGAATCGGACGGTATGCTGGATTTTCGGGCATGAGCCAGATATGCCCGTCCTTTTTTTCCAGCCGCTTACAAGTCGCTTCATCTTCAATCATCGCCACGACAATCTGTCCGTGCTGCGCATAATTTTGACTGCGCACGACAATATAATCTCCATCGAGAATACCCGCGCCTGTCATGGAATCACCTCGGATACGCAGAGCAAAGAAATCGCCATATTTGCCATCCAAATCGACGTGCAGCACACCTTCCGCCTGCTCTACGGCAAGAATGGGCATACCTGCGGTCACACGTCCGAGAATCGGTACGGCGTCGCCGCCCGGCGCACCACTGCCCGCCAATGTAATCGCACGTGTCTTGTGATCATCTTTCTCCAGATATCCCATCTCACGCAGGCGCTTGAGGTGCGCATGCACAGACGATGGCGAACGCAATCCAACAGCTGCTGCAATTTCCCGCACAGATGGCGGATATCCCTGCCTGGCTGTATATTTGCGGATAAATGTCAAAATCTGCCTCTGTTTTTCGGAAATCAACCGCATGATACCCCATCCTTTCTCATCGGTCCTTTCTGAATACTTTTATTTTATCGAATTCCATGCAAAAAAGCAAACAAATGTTTGTTTTTTACGCCGGACATAGATACGCTTACCAGACATTTCTATTTGATATGCCGGATAACAAAAACTTCATCGAGCGCAATTGTAAAATCCCCTTGTCGCAAGTGCAAAAATATTATAAAATAAGAATGATTTATTGTGTAAACATCCATCAGGAAATTTGCATTCCATTGTGATAGAAATGTGGTTATCGAATTGTTATAGAGGAGGAATTGTGATGACGATTAAAGCCGATCTCGGATTTATCAATATCGCACCGGAAGTGCTGGCGGATATCGCGGGGTATGCGGCCATGAGCTGCTTCGGCGTCAAAGGCATGACCATCCGTTCTGTCTCCGATGGCATTGCGCATCTGCTGCGCCGCGAAAATATGTCGCGCGGCGTGCGCATCACCGAAGCAGAAGATGGCGGCGTCAACATTGACTTGCATCTCGCTGTGGAGCATGGCGTCAATATTGCAACGGTTTGTCGTTCCATTATCAACGAAGTCCGTTATAATGTCGAAAAAATGACCGGTATTGATGTCAAAAATGTCGATGTCTATGTCGATGCCATTCGGGCGGACTGAGTGAGCTGTCCATCGACACACGCATTTGCGTGTGAGCATGTAAAAGGAGGGCAATTTCATTGTCGAAACTGATTGACGGACAGCTATTTTGCGCGATGATCGTCGAAGGCGCACTGTCCATTGAAGAAAAAAAAGACGAAGTAAATGAACTCAATGTATTCCCTGTTCCGGACGGTGATACCGGAACCAATATGTCGTTGACCATGGCGTCAGCAAAAAACGAGGTATCCAAGCTGAGCAACCCCGATCTCGCATCGGCAAGCGCTGCGACAGCATCCGCATTGCTGCGCGGTGCGCGCGGCAACTCCGGCGTTATTTTGTCGCTGTTGTTCCGCGGCATGTCCAAACAATTGAAACTGTGCAAATCTGCCAAAGGTCAGGATCTTGCACTTGCCCTGCATGAAGGTGTACAGGCAGCGTATAAAGCGGTCATGAAACCAGCCGAAGGCACGATTTTGACGGTTTCCCGCGTTGTCGCTCAGCATGCGCTGGAATTATGCCAGTCCAATCCGGACATCGACTGTGGAGAAATCCTCCGTGCAGCCATTGATAAGGGTCATGAAGCGTTGGCACAGACGACACAGCAAAATCCGGTTTTGGAAAAAGCCGGCGTTGTCGATGCAGGCGGCTTTGGGTTCGTCACCATTTTAGAAGGTATGTATGACGCATACAATGGCGTGCACAAAGAGCGCAAACCGGCGGCTGAACCGGAATCGTCAAAAACCGGCGCCACTTTCTCGGATATTGCAGAAGAAGATATCACTTTTACCTACTGTACGGAATTTATCGCAGAGCGCCGCGATAAGTCACGCAATGTCCAGCGTCTGCGTTCATTCCTCGACAGCATTGGCGACAGCCTGGTTGTCGTCGATGACGACGATATCATTAAAGTGCATGTACACACGGACCGTCCGAATGAGGCGCTGGAAGCCGGTCTGAAATTCGGTCAATTGCTCACCATAAAAATTGAGAATATGCGTCAGCAGCATTCGGCCAAAATTGTCGAAGAAGCGGCGAACCTGGAGAGCAAAGAACGCAAAATTGCAGAGCCGGAAAAGAAATATGGCTTTGTATCTGTCGCCGCCGGCGATGGACTTGTCAGCGTATTCAAAGACCTCGGGGTCGATGAGATGGTCCAGGGCGGTCAGACCATGAATCCCTCTACGGACGACATCCTGCGCGCCATCGACGCCGTCCCCGCAGAGGTCGTCTTCGTCCTGCCCAACAACAAAAATATTATTATGGCAGCGGAACAATCCGTCCCGTTGTGCGAAAGCAAGACCGTGGTCATCATTCCAACCAAAAATATCCCTCAGGGAATTTCCGCCATGCTTTCGTTTGACGAAGATGCCGAGCTGGATGAAAACCGTGAAGCCATGCTGAATGCAGCCGCAAATGTCCGCTCCGGACAGGTTACCTATGCTGCACGCAATTCCGACTTTGACGGCAAAAAAATCCGCGAAGGTGAATATTTGTCCCTGTTTGAATCCAAGCTGTGTGCCAACAGCCGCAAACTCGATGACGCAGTCAAAAAGCTTGTCCGTGAGATGACGCGCAAAGACTGCTCGTTCATCAATATTATCTATGGCGCAGATATGACCGAAGAAGATGCCGTGCGTGTCGAAAAGATGGCACACAAAGAAGCGCCCGACGCAGAAATTACAATCATCAACGGCGGACAGCCGGTTTATTACTTTATCCTCTCCGCGGAAGGCTGATTCACAAACCCATGTCTATTTTTGATATTTTCGCAAAACTTGAACAACAAAAGAAATCCCAATCCACTGTACAGCCGGTTGACTGGCTTGTCGTCGGATTGGGAAATCCAGGGAAAAAATATGAAAATACCCGTCACAACACCGGCTTCCGCGTGATAGACGCACTGTGCGTCAAGCACAATGTGCGCTGTGACCGCGCAAAATTCCAGGCGTTGACGGGCGAAGCGGTGCTCGGTGGAAAACGTGCACTGCTGGTCAAACCGCAGACGTTTATGAATCTGTCCGGCGAAGCCGTGCGTGCCGCTGCGGATTTTTACAAAATCCCACCGGAGCGTATTCTGGTTATTTTTGATGATATTTCTCTTCCTGTCGGCACACTCCGTATTCGTCCGAAAGGATCTGCCGGCGGTCAAAACGGTGTCAAAAACATCATTGAGCAACTGGGTTCGGAGCAATTCCCGCGCATTAAAGTCGGTATCGGAGCAAAACCTCATCCCGACTATGATCTTGCGGATTGGGTTCTGTCTACAATCAAAGCGGACGAACTGCCGGACATGAACGATGCAATCAATCGCGCCGTACTTGCCGTATCTGAACTGATTGAAAATGGCGTGCCCTCTGCCACTCAGAAATATAACGGCAGAGCCGCTCAACCGAAACATTGCAAATAATATCCAGGCTGTCCATCCCGTGGATAGCCTGTGCTTTTGTACACAGAAAACCGGAAGGATTGCTCCTGCCGGTTTTCGTCCTGTCTGTTTGACGCAGTCATGATGCCGACCATGTTTCAATGCCATGGAAAATCTGATCCGGCCACGGGTTGAACTGCTCGGGCAAGGCATCCGTCGAGGAGAGCAGCGTGCGTTCAAATGCAATGGGGATGATCGGCGTCTGCTCTGCAAAGCATTCGGCATATTCTTCCTGTGCATCCTGCTTTTCCTCTTGCTCATACGAGGCGAGCCACTCGATCGCGTCCTCCATATCCCGGTCATAGTACCCGCTGAAATTGCGTTCGCCCTGGACGGAAATCAATGAGGACAGATCAAAATCAGCGGTCATTTTGTATTCACCATAATATAACTGAAAGGATTCATTGCGCAACTCTCGTTGGCATTCTTCAAACGCCAACGGCTTGATTTCAGTCAAAATTCCGACTTCGGTCAATGTTTCCGCATATTGCTGGAGCACAGCGCCCTTTGTACTGTATTTTTCATTGTAAATGATTTCCACTTTGAACTGCCGGCTTCGGCTGACATCCAGGAAACCGTCATCATCGCGGTCATAAATGTTTGCATCTTCCAACAATTCGAGCGCTTTTTCCCTATTGTAGTCCGGTATTTCCACATCCTTTGGCGCCGGAACGATTGGCAGGCTTGTCGCATCCGCGCGTCCGGCAAAACAGGTTTGTACAATGCTCTCCCTGTCGAGCAGCATCGACAGCGCCGTGCGCACATCCGCATCGTCAAAGGGTTCCATATCACAGTTGACACCCAGGTAATGCAGACGTGTTGTCGGAACGCTGGCAGTATGCGTTCCTCCCTGTGCCGGGGTCTGTTCCGCCTCTGTCTGCATCAGCAGAGACAGTTCTCCGCTGTTCAACAGATTTTGTGCGCCCGCGCTGTCGGACACAGACAACAGCGAAATCGATTCACAAAAACCAATCTTTCCACCGCTCCACTGTTCAAACGGAAGCAAACATTTCTTGCCGTCGCTGGTTGCGACCTGATAGGGACCCGAACCATCCGGGCACTCATCTTCATCCGTATCTTTGCGCAAAATCGGCACATCGAGCAGTGCGGCAAGGTTGGAATTTTCCCGATTGAGCGCGATATAAATCTCATCGCCGCTGTATTTGACCGACGAAATGCAGGCAAGCTGATCCTGATATGTCGAATCCTCACGCAACCGCGCGCTGTTCAGTGAAAAGACCACATCTTCCGGAGTCACCGTCTGCCCGGAATGAAATTTTATATCGGAACGGATTTTCAGCGTATATGCCCGGCTGTCCGTCTGTTCCAACGAATCACACAGCACCTTTTGCGGCTGAAACTCACTGTCGAGCACAAACAGGCTTTCAAAGCACAATTGAACAATCAACTGGTTTTCCGGCGAAGTGCATGCCAGTGGATCAAGACCATCCGTTTCATTATACGCCAGTGTGAACGAATCCACAGCCTGTACATTGTCTGCCGCCTGACCCACGGCCGTTTCATCATCCGATTGCCCGCTGCCGTTGTCCGTGTTGTTGCTGCCGTCACAGCCGATCAATCCCACAAGCAACAACAGACCGGCAAGCGCCGCTGCAAGTTTATATTTTGCCTTCATGATTGTTTTGCCTCCAGCATAATAATGCCCGCCTGTACGCCACGCATGCCATGGGTTGCACGGTGAGACCAGAACTCATCCTGCATACATTTTGTGCACAAACCGCTGTCTGTAATCTTCTTCACGCCTGCGTCCTCCAGACGCATGCGGTTGATGCCCTGCAAATCGATAAAATATTTTGCGTCATGTTGTTCAATAAACGGTTCAACGGTCTGCCCCATGGTCTCACGCATCGCGTCAGGAACATCCGCATCGGTTTCAAAACAGCATTGATGAATGGATGGTCCGATGACAGCTTCCATATTTTCCGGCTGTGCGCCATATTGTTCCTGCATGGTTCGCACGGTCTTTGCCAAAATCCCATTGGCTGTGCCCCGCCAGCCGGAATGGCAAACGCCAATGCTGTGGGTGACCGGATCATGCAGCAATGTAACCACACAATCGGCATAATAACCGCACAGCGGCACATTGGGCAGATTGGTGACAATGGCATCCGTCTGCCAATTCATTGGCTGTCCCAGCCCCATGCCCATGGTCTGCTCATCTACAACACGTACACAATCGCCATGTATCTGTTTGGTCATTGTCATGCGCTCGCGGGGCACACCGAAGTGATTTGCAAGAATCTGATAATTCTGCAATACATTTTCACGCACGTCGCCGCGGTTAAACCCCAGATTGAGCGAAGATAAATACCCTGTGCTCACACCGCCAAATTTGGTCGTAAACAAATGCGGTGTGGTGATGGTATCGCAGGTATAGTAAACCAGGCCGTTTTGATCCTGCCTGTGTATCAATTGATTCATAAACACCCTCCTGTGCAGGCAGACAACACGGTTCTCTGTCTGCCTTTTCTATTATACTATGCTTTATTAAAAAAATATAGAGGGAATGTAAAATGACGAGATTGTAAAAAAAATTGATGTTTTTTGTAAAATATTGACAAAATTGCTGGATTCTTCAGCATATCCCGCCACTTGTGCGCCGCTTCCCCCCTGTTGACAATCGTTTATTTTACGATTACAATAAGTAATAATGCCTTTGTATGAAAACGTATGCGATCTATCGTTTACCTGCACAGGTATTACCTGAGACTTTCTGAAAATTTTAGAAAAAATCACAAAAACAGGAGGTGTGTATCAGAACAATGATTGGTATTATTATTGCCGCAATTGCCGGCATAATTGTGGGTGTTATCGCAGGCATCCTTTACCGCAAAAACATCGCTGAAAAAGAAATCGGCAGTGCGGAAGAAGAAGCCAAGCGTATCATTAACGATTCCATCAAGGCTGCGGAAAGCAAAAAGCGTGAAGCAGTGCTGGAAGCGAAAGAAGAAATTCACAAAAGCCGCGCTGATCTGGAGCGTGAAATCAAAGAACGCCGCAGCGAAGTGCAAAAAACCGAACGTCGTCTGACACAGAAAGAAGAGACGCTGGACCGCAAAACGGATGCAGCGGAACAAAAAAATGAGGAACTGACCCGCCGCTTAGCCAAGGTGCAGAAAAGCCAGGAAGAAGCGGAACAGTATAAACAGCAGCAGTTGGAACGCCTGGAAAGTATTTCCGGTTTGACCCGGGAGGAAGCCAAAGAATTCCTTGTCAATTCCATCGAACAGGAAGCCCAACACGATGCGGCCATCAAATTGCGCGACATTCAACAGCGTACCAAAGAGGACGCGGAGCAATATGCCCGTGAAATGATATCCTCCGCCATTCAGCGCTGTGCAGCAGATCATGTTGCGGAGGCGACCGTTTCTGTCGTACCGCTGCCCAACGATGAAATGAAGGGCCGCATCATCGGCCGGGAAGGGCGCAACATCCGCACACTGGAAACGTTGACCGGTGTTGATCTGATTATCGATGACACACCGGAAGCCATTACCCTTTCATGTTTTGACCCGGTTCGCCGTGAAATTGCCCGTCTGACACTGGAAAAGCTCATCATTGACGGTCGCATCCATCCGGCACGCATTGAGGAGATGGTCGAAAAAAGCCGCCGTGAAGTTGAACAAACCATTAAACAGGAAGGTGAACGCGCTGTTCTGGAAACCGGCGTACATGGGCTGCATCCAGAGCTGGTCAAACTGCTGGGTCGCATGCGTTATCGCACAAGCTATGGTCAGAATGTTTTACAGCATTCCATTGAAGTTTCCCACATCGCGGGTATTCTCGCCGCAGAACTTGGTGTCGATGCTACCCAGGCAAAGCGCGCCGGGCTGTTGCATGATATCGGCAAAGCCGTAGATCGTGAGATGGAAGGCTCTCATGTTGACATCGGCGTGGATCTGTGCAAACGTTACCGGGAACATGGCGATGTCATTCATGCGATACAGGCACATCACGGCGATATTGAACCCAAAACCATTGTCGCTTGTCTGGTTCAAGCAGCCGATGCAATTTCTGCCGCCCGCCCGGGCGCCCGCCGCGAAAATCTTGAAGCCTACATTAAGAGACTGGAAAAACTGGAAGAGATCGCTAACACAACCCCCGGAGTGTCCAGTTCGTATGCCATTCAAGCAGGTCGTGAGATCCGTATCATCGTCAATCCGGAACAGGTTTCTGATTCCAAGATGGTTCTGCTCTCCCGCGAAATTGCCAAGAGAATTGAAACGGAATTGGATTATCCCGGTCAGATCAAGATCAATATGATCCGCGAAACTCGAGCCGTCGAGTACGCAAAATAATATCGAAAATTCAAGTCGGACGTGTTGGGTTGCCAATGCGCCCGGCTTTTTATTTTTTTGTGGACTTCCATACAAACGCACCCCATTTCCCAAACAGTGATACTGTCCAACAAACGGGGTGCGGTTTATTTGCGTACAAGCGCATTTCCTTTATTCAATTGGGTCTGCGGCAGGTCAGCAGAATCACCTGCCGTTCACTGGCAATTTCCCGCAGCAGCTTCATGCCGCAGGCGGCGCGTTGATCGTCATAATTGACAAATGGATCGTCCAGTACAATGGGAACGCTCTCATTGTCATGATCCAACAGCACCTTGCAGACGGCCAGGCGGAGTGCGAGATACAACTGGTCGCGTGTGCCGGTGGAAAGGCGGAGTTTATCCATTTCCACTGCGCTGTTATCCCGGCGGCAGGTCACTTCAAAGTTGGTATACAACTGCATCGCCGTATAGCAGTCGGCCGTCAACGTCTTCATATACTGTTGTGCGAGCTTGTTGATCTGCGGGGAAACACGTCCGGTCAGCTCTGCATTTGCACGCACCAACGATTCTTTTGCCAGCCGGATGGCGTCGAGCTGCCAGAGGATGCTTTCTTTCTCCTCCTCCAGCCGTTCACACAAGGTACACAGTTCTTCCCGATCGCCAATTTCTTCGGACTTACCGCGGCACATGGCAATCGCTTCATGCAGCGCATTGCACGCCTGACGCGCCTCATCGACTGCAGTTTTGGCATGATTCATGCGTATCCGCGCTTCACCCTGTGGACCGGTCGTGTCCAAAATATTGAGGTAATGCGCAGCAAGATCGTCATGTTCACGCTTCCGTGCGAGATACACGCGCTTTTTTTCATCCAGCCGTTTCATATATTCCAATGCGCAGGCATCATCGTCTGCCGGAAGTTCCGGCGCAATGCGTTGCATCTGCTCACGAAAACTCTCTCTCGCCTTTTTCAGATGTTCCGCTGTCTGCACCTCACGGCTGATGGCGGACTGTCTGCGGCGTTCCAGCTTGACGCGTTCTTCATCGAAATCCATCGGTGGAGAATCCAATGACTCGGTACTGCCGATGAATGTGACAACCAGAGCGATCACAGCGAATACGGAGAACAGATAGGGCATATACGGTGTCAGCGGACCAAACGGAATGATTTGGAACAGGCTGACCACTGCCATCACACCGAGCACAACCGCCAGGATCATGGACCATCCGCGGATATGAATGTCTGATCGGCTGCGCGAGCTGTTGCTGTAATCATCCTCTGTCTGATCGATATCATCCTTCCACTTCTGATAGTTGGCGGTGACGGTATCCAGCTCTGCTTTTGCAGCGTCGTAAGCCTCCTGCGCTTCCGTAAACTGTGTGGTTGCACGTTCTGCATCCGCCAACACGCCAAAGGGCGGCAGCTCTGTCCGCAGCAATGCCAGCTTTTCACGCGCTTGCCGCTCATCGCGTTCCGCTGACTCACGCTTTGCGATAAACAGCAGGGTAAAATCTTCTGTTGCCTGCTGATACTCCTGTTCGGCTTCCGCAATGCGCTGTTCCGCTTCGGGTATCTGGGCCTGATAATTTTCAATCTGCCTGTTCAGGTCATCCAATTTGCCAATCGATTGGATGATCTGCGAAATATCGGCTTCAACCTGCGCATATCGTCCGCGATTTCCCGTGCCCCGCAGGGCATTGCGCCAATGATCAAGCTGTGCCACCGCATTGGAATACATCATGGCGCTGTCGCCTGTCGTTGAAAGCGCCAGCATACGTTCACCCAATTCTCCAGCGGCAAGCGCCTGATCCTGTCCATCGATCATGGCGGAAGATTGATACCCTTCCTCGCTGACCCCTGTCAAAATCCGTCCGCAGTCCTTTGCGGTCAACTCGGTGCATTCCTCGCCGGTATCGGCATAATGTGCGGAAAACTCCTGCATCGGAGCCGTTCCCTTTCCAGTCTGACGGCTGATGATGATACGCCGTCCTTTCCATTCCAGCTCCAGGATGCCGCTCATCGGATTCCCGTCTACCGGACGATATTTTGTCTTGTCTGAAAGCTGATTTTTCCCATCGCGCCGGCTGGTATTCAATCCATACAGCATGACGCGGAGAAAATTACACAATGTTGTTTTACCGCCCTCATTGGGCAGATAGAGTACATTTAGACCGTCCTCAAAACGGATTTTCTGACCGTCAAGAACTCCAAAATGTCCCTGTGCCTGCAAGAATTTCATGATGGTCCCCTTAGTTTCTTTTGAATTTGGGTTTGGACGTTTTCTCTATTATAGCATAGATTTTTGGTATGACAACCGATTGTACCCACCAGTTTTGTATTCTCCGTTGTTTTTTATTGTGTTGTGCTATTGATTTATCCGGATGAAATGTTAAAATAGTATCGTATTCTATTCCGAAGGGGCGCATCAATCGATTTCGCCCCGGGCAGAAGACCACCAACGTCTTCTGCGCAGGTATATCCTTTTATTTTATATCGAAAAGAGAGGTATGTCACTATGAAATTCAAACGGTTGACGTCTATGGTTGCCGCTGCGGCAATGTCGGTCTGCATACTCGCCGGCTGCGGCGGCGCCGACTCCGGCAATACCACCACACCGGCCGGTTCTGCGGCAGGCTCCGGCGCGCAATCCGCCGATCAGTCGCTCCAGTACATCCTGGATAAGGGTGAACTGGTGCTCGGTCTGGATGATTCCTTCCCGCCAATGGGTTACCGCGACGACAACAACGAGATTGTCGGCTTCGATATCGATGTTGCAACCGCAGTATGTGAAAAATTGGGGGTTGAACTGGTCACCCAGCCGGTGGATTGGGATTCCAAGGAAATGGAACTCAATGCCAAAAACATCGACTGTATCTGGAACGGTCTGTCCGTCAGCGAGGAGCGCAAAGAATCCATGAATATGTCCATCCCATACATGGAAAACCACATGGCATTGGTTGTCCGTCCGGATGATTCTATCAAAGCGATTGATGACATGGACGGTAAAATCCTTGCGGTTCAGTCCGGCTCCACCGCAGAAGAAGCTCTCGAATCCGAAGAAGGCGCAGTTCTCAAGGATCAGATCGCCAGTGTCAACAGTTTTGACGACAACCTGACTGCTCTGATGGATCTGGACACCAAGGCTTCCGATGCTGTCCTGATGGACGACGTCGTTGCAAACTATCTGATTGAACAAAACGACAAGGATTATGTCGTTCTGAGCGACTTCCTCTATGCCGAGGATTATGCCATTGCCTTCCGCAAGGGCGATGACGCACTGACCGAAGCGGTCAACGAAGCGCTGCGCGACTTGAAGGAAGACGGCACCCTGGCTGAAATCTCCACCAAGTGGTTCGGCTCTGACAAAACTACTGTAGAATAAACGGATCGTCTGGGGCTGTCCGCGTTGGACAGCCCCCTTTTACATTTTGAACCTGTAAGTATGGCTTATCGGTTCATCCCTTGCTGAATACATATGATTATAATAATGAAGGAGTGATCCTCCCGCTATGGAATTCATCGAAAACATCACCGGAATGGATGCCACCGCATTCACCGCTATGATTCCCAACATGTTGGTCGGCTGTTGGCAGGTCATTCAGATCTTCCTGTTGACAGTTCTGTTTGCTGTCCCGCTTGGTTTTCTTGTGGCGCTCGGCCGCACTTCCCGCTTCAAAATCCTCAGTGGCATCATCCGTATCTATCAGCTCATTGTCCGCGGCACGCCCCTCATGCTCCAACTGATGTTTTGTATGTATGCACCGTCCTTCCTGTTTGGTCTCACGCCGCACCGGTTTGCTGCGTGTATCATTGCATTTGTCATCAATTACGCGGCATATTTTGGCGAAATCTTCCGTTCCGGTATCCAGTCCATCCCGCAGGGACAATATGAAGCGGGTAAAGTTCTCGGCTATACCAAAACGCAGGTATTCTTCCATATTATTCTGCCACAAGTCGTCAAACGCGTCATACCGCCGACCGGCAGTGAATTTATGGTACTGGTCAAAGATACCGCACTGGCTCAGATCATCGCGCAGCCACAGCTATTCGATATCGCCATCAAGACTGCCGCGAAAAATGTTTCGATTACGCCGTACATTGCAGCCGGTGTCTTTTACCTGATTATGAGTGCCGTCGTCGAGTTTGCATTTAAAAAACTTGAGTCCAAACTGGACTACTATCGTTGATCGCAGGAGGAATCTGTCATGAATCTGATAGAAGCAAACCACATCGAAAAGAGCTTTGGTGAGTTGCAGGTATTGCGCGATATCTCCATGCACGTAGCAGAAGGGGAAGTCGTGGCGATCATCGGTCCATCTGGTTCCGGCAAGTCCACATTCCTGCGCTGTCTGACGCAGTTGGAAACCGCCGACCGCGGTGAAATCACCATCTGCGGCAAGCAGATGATGCATACAGAAGACAACCATGCTGTCTTCGCCGACCCCAAGACACTGCATGAAATTACATTATGCGCCGGTCTGGTATTCCAGAACTTCAATCTGTTCCCCCATCGTTCTGTTTTACAAAATGTCACAGACGCTCCCATCCGGGTGCTGGGTGTGTCAAAATCTGAGGCGCAGCAAACGGCCCGCACCTTATTGGAAAAAATGAATCTGTCTGACCGTGCGGATTACTATCCCTGTCAATTGTCCGGCGGACAACAACAACGTGTCGCCATCGCCCGCGCACTGGCACTCAATCCACGCGTATTGTTCTTCGATGAGCCGACCTCCGCACTCGATCCTGAATTGACAGGAGAAATCCTCCGTGTCATCCGTCAACTGGCAGATGAACACATGACCATGGTAGTCGTCACCCATGAAATGGCGTTCGCGCGTGACGTCGCAGATCGTGTCATTTTCATGGACGGAGGTGTCATTGTTGAACAAGGTCGCCCGGAAGAAATCTTCGGCGATGCACAGAATGAACGCACCCGCGCATTTCTCAGCAGTTTTGCACAAAATTAACACAACCTACCCAAGCTCCTCAACATTTTCCACAATAAATTTCGAGAAAATGATTTACAAAATTGTGCGAGTAGTATAAAATAAAAACAGACTGAATGGCTTAGGTATGTCTCTTTTGTTTGTGACAAAATGTCGAGATGTTTTTTCTTGTAACTTCATCACTTTTTGTTGAACTTCCGCTCAACTTTTGGTACAATTATAGCGAAGGTAACGGACCACATCCGCCGACTTTTGGATAACCAGCCAGAAAAGGCTTCTTATGCAAGAAAATTTTTTATAGGAGATGTTACTATGGATGCTTTTAGCAAGGCCCTCCAGGCCGACAAGAGAGAAATCATCATCGCGCCGACCATCTACAAGTGTGCGAATTTTGCAGAATTCGCAGAGGAATTCAAACTGAACGAGAGAGACTGCGTTCTGACCAATGAATTCATCTACAAGCCGTTCATGGAAGAACTGAATCTGCCGTGCAACTTCGTGTTCCAGGAGAAGTTCGGCGGCGGCGAGCCGTCTGAGGCTATGATTCAGACTATGTACGACGCAATCCCATATGATTCTTATGATCGTGTTGTTGCCATCGGCGGCGGCGCTATCATGGATCTGTGCAAGCTGCTCGGCTGCAAGCGTCCGGAATCTGTACATGAACTGTACTTCAAGCGTGAGCCGGTTATCCATGAAAAGGATGTCATCGCAATCCCGACTACCTGTGGCACCGGTTCCGAAGTTACCAACATTTCCGTTGCAATCGTCAAGGACGAAAAGGATGGCGTGCTGACCGGCGGCGAGACCAAGCTGGGTCTGGTTTCTGACGACATCATCCCGAACAAGGTCTGCCTGATCCCGGATCTGCTCAAGACCCTGCCGTACAAGCCGTTTGCATCTTCCGCAATCGACGCTCTCATCCATGCGACCGAATCTTTCCTGTCGCCGCATCGTAAGACCACCACTTCTGAGATGTTCTCCATTAAGGCAATGGAAATGATCCTCGAAGGCTTCCGCCGCATCGGCGAAGATGGTCCGGATGCTCGCCTGGGTTACCTTGATGAGTTCGTAACCGCTTCCCTGTACGCCGGCATCGCCTTCCTCAAGGCTGGCTGCGCAACGGTTCATGGCATGTCCTTCCCGCTCGGCGGCACCTATCATGTACCGCATGGTGAGTCCAACTACGCCCTGTTCGGCAAGATCCTTGAGATCTATAACGAGTATGATCCGAATGGCGAGCTGCTCAAGTTCAAGCAGTTGGTTGCACGCATCACCGGCTGTGAAGTTGACAATGCAATTACATACCTCAACGATCTGCTTGAGAAGGTTCTGCATCTGAAGCCGCTGCATGAATACGGCTTCAAGGAAGAAGACATCAAGGCATTCGCGGAGTCTGTTGCTGCAAACCAGCAGCGCCTGATCACCAACTCTTACGTTCAGCCGTGGACGATTGAACTGTCCGAGCGCGTTTATAAAGAGTGCTTCTAATCGCTGGATAACGCAATATCCTAATACCGTTAGCCTGTAAAACGCAGCGGGTATCGTCCGCGGTACTCGCTGCGTTTTCACTTCAAAGGGGTGCGTTCCCCCCTTGACCAGAGAGATGACTGAGAGAAAGGATTTACGATCACTATGATGACCAAAGAACAGTACATTGAGTCCCTGCGCAAGCTGAATCTCAACCTGTGGATGTTCGGCAAGAAGATTGAGAACCCGGTAGATGATCCGGTTATCCGTCCTTCCCTGAACTCCTTTGCCGCTACATATGAAGCTGCAGAAGATCCGCAGTATGAAGACCTGATGGTGGCAACTTCCCACATCACCGGCAAGAAGATCAACCGCTTCACTCATATGCATCAGTCCACGGACGACCTGATTAAGAAGGTTAAAATGCAGCGTATGCTCGGTCAGAAGACCGCTGCCTGCTTCCAGCGCTGTGTAGGCATGGATGCAATGAATGCCGTATTCTCTTCTACCTATGAAATCGACGAAGCATGTGGTACCAAATATCATGAAAATTTTGTCAAATTCCTGACCCGCGTACAGGAAGAAGACCTCGCTGTTGACGGCGCAATGACTGACGTCAAGGGCGACCGCGGTCTGGCTCCGTCCAAGCAGGCTGATCCGGATCTGTTCCTGCACGTTGTCGAACGCACCGCTGACGGCGTTTACGTCACCGGCGCAAAGGCGCATCAGACCGGTTTCGTCAATTCCCACGAGGTCCTGGTCATGCCGACCATCTCCATGCGTGAAGGCGACGAGGATTATGCAATTTCCTTTGCCGTTCCGACTGATTCCGAAGGCATCACCTTAATCTATGGCCGCCAGTCCTGCGATACCCGCAAGCTGGAGGAGTATAACGACATCGACGTCGGCAACAAGGTCTATGGCGGTCACGAAGTACTGGTTATTTTTGATCGCGTATTTGTTCCAAACGATCGTATCTTCCTCAATGGCGAAGTGAAGTTCGCCGGCATGATCGTTGAGCGTTTCGCAGGCTATCACCGTCAGTCCTATGGCGGCTGCAAGGTCGGCGTAGGCGACGTCCTGATCGGCGCTACCGCTCTGTCTGTTGAAATGGCAGGCTGTGCAAAGGCTTCCCATGTCAAGGACAAGCTGATCGAAATGACCCATCTGAACGAGACCCTGTACGCATGTGGTATTGCATGTTCGTCCCAGGGTTCCAAGACCAAGGCAGGCAACTACCTGATCGACTTGCTTCTGGCAAATGTCTGCAAGCAGAACGTTACCCGCTTCCCGTACGACATCGCTCGTTTGGCGCAGGATCTGGCAGGCGGTCTGATGGTTACACAGCCGTCCGAGGCTGATTACCGCAATCCGCAGCTCAAGCCGTACATCGAGAAGTATCTCAAGGGTGTCGCTTCTGTTCCGACGGAAGACCGCATGCGCGTCCTTCGCCTGATTGAGAACTTGACCATGGGTACGGCAGCAGTCGGATACCTGCCGGAGTCCATGCATGGCGCCGGCTCCCCGCAGGCACAGCGCATCATGATTGCACGTCAGTCCAATATGGAGCAGAAGAAGCAGCTTGCTAAGGCAATCGCACGCATCGACTGATTGATTCTGAACAAACGGTGCTGAAATTCTGGCAATAATGTGACAACAGGCACTCATAGAGCAATTCTGTGGGTGCCTGTCTGTCCGTCTGTGCTCTCCCAAATCCCCAAATGAGGTTATTGTATGCTTCACTGTACTGTAAAATTCTGCGGCGGATGCAACCCACGCTATGACCGTGGCGCCGCATATCGTCAAATTTGCAGCCGGCTCGCTGATATTGCTGCGTTTTCCTATCCAGAGGACGGCGTGCACTATGATGTATTGCTGATCCTGCGCGGCTGCACAGGCTGTTCCTATCTGTATGAGGAGATTTCGGCAGAGCATCGCATCGTCTGTACCGATCAGGTGGAAGCAGATCATGCTGCGGCGCACATCGCCGCACTTGCCTGACAGCATCTCTTTGTTGTCTTATTTCCCGCCTATCGTTTTATCACAAAATACTTTTTCTGGATATCAAAACAGAGAGAAAGGATGATACCAATGAGAAAAGTAAAGGTTCTAACTCCGGAAGAGGCGGCTATGCTGATCAACGACGGCGATACCGTCGCAACTTCCGGCTTCGTAAGCTGTGCATGCCCGGAAACGCTGTCCAAGGCTGTTGAAAAGCGTTTTATGGAGACCGGTCATCCGAAGGATGTCACGTTGTTCTATGCAGCCGGTCAGGGTTGGCGCGGCACGCCGGGTTCCGGCGGCGACCACTTCGCACATGAAGGTATGGTCAAGCGCGTCGTCGGCGGTCACTGGGATCGAGCTCCCGGACTGGGCGCACTGGCTCTTCAAAACAAGATTGAAGCATACAACCTGCCCCAGGGCGTTATCACGCATATGTACCGCGATATTGCAGCACACAACCTCGGTACAATCACGCATGTCGGTCTGTACACCTTTGCTGACCCGCGCAACGGCGGCGGTAAGCTGAACGATTGCACCAAGGAAGATCTCGTCAAGCTGATCGAGATCGAAGGTCAGGAGCGCCTGTTGTATAAGACCTTCCCCATCGACGCGGTTCTGCTGCGCGCATCCTATTGCGACGAGCGCGGCAACTGCACGGTACATAGAGAAGTTGGTCCGCTGGATGTCACCGCAATGGCGCAGGCCTGCAAAAACAGCGGCGGTAAAGTTATTGTTCAGGTCGAAAAGATTGTAGCGGCTGGTTCTCTCGATCCGAAACTGGTCAAGATCCCGGGCATCTATGTTGACGCTGTTGTCATCGGCACCGAAGAAGACAACATGCAGTGCATCGGCGTACCCTATGACGGTTCCGCTGCCGGCGAATACACCGTCCCGCTGGATTCCATCCCGACCATCCCGCTCAATCAGCGCAAGGTCGTTGCACGCCGTGCTGCTATGGAACTGCCAAACGATGCAATCGTCAACCTTGGCACCGGCATGCCGGAACAGATCTCCAACGTTGCAGCGGAAGAAGGCATTGCTGATAAGATGACCCTGACCGTAGAGGCCGGTCCGATCGGTGGTATCCCGCTGGCAGGTCCGCAGTTCGGCGCATGCTCCAATGCGGAAGCCATTCTGGAACACAATGTACAGTTTGACTTCTATCAGGGCGGCGGTCTGGATATCGCATTCCTCGGTCTTGCTGAAACCGCTCCGAACGGCGACCTGAACGTATCCAAGTTCGGCACCCGTCTGGCAGGCTGCGGCGGCTTCATCGACATTACCCAGAACGCAAAGAAAGTTTGCTACTGTGGTACCTTCACCGCAAAGGGTCTGAAGGTCAAGGTCGGCGACGGCAAGATCGAAATCGTACAGGAAGGTGAAAAGAAAAAGTTCGTCAAGGAAGTGGAACACATCACCTTCTCCGGTATCTATGCAAACAAAGTTCATCAACCAGTCCTGTACATCACCGAGCGCGCGGTCTTTGAACTGCGTCCGGAAGGTGTGACCCTGATCGAAATTGCACCGGGCATCGATCTGCAAACACAGATTCTCGATCAGATGGAATTCACACCGCAGATTGCATACCAGGAAGACGGAACCATCAAGCTGATGGACGAGCGCATCTTCCGCGATGAACCAATGGGTCTGGCAAACGATTGATTGCTGGGCAAATAACGCATAATACATGGGTATCTAATTGTTAGTTTTTTAACACTTTCAACTTTTTCATGCTTTTTTGCGGAAAATACTTGTGAAATATGGCGTTATGATGTACAATAACAAAGGGTTAACGGATGGATATTCCACTCGATCCATCCTTTCCCTTTTGTTGTAAAACCATCCATATCCGTAGTGAGAAAAAGGAGAATAGGGCAAATGAATGTGTATATTTGCAGTGCAAAGAGAACCGCGATCGGTTCCTACGGCAAAAGCCTGAAGGACGTTCCGGCTGTTACGCTCGGCGTTACCGCTGCCAAGGCTGCTATCGAGCAGGCTGGCGTTGACGTTGCTGCCATCGACGAAACCATCACCGGTTGCGTCCTGCAGGGCGGTCTGGGTCAGAACATTGGTCGTCAGATTATGGTCGGTGCAGGTCTGCCAATCACCACTCCGGCAATGACCATCAACAAGGTTTGTGCATCCTCCATGCGCGCAATGAGTCTCTCTGCTCAGATCATCAAGTCCGGTGATGACCAGTGCATCCTGGCTGGCGGCGTTGAATCCATGTCCAGTGCACCGTACTATTCCAACAAGGTTCGCTGGGGCGCTCGTATGAACGACATCCAGATGGTTGACCTGATGGTTCATGACGGCGTTTGGGATATCTTCAATGGCTACCACATGGGTATCACAGCGGAGAATGTAGCCGAACAGTACGGCATCACCCGTGAAATGCAGGACGAACTGGCTTGCGCTTCCCAGGCAAAGGCTGTTGCAGCAATCAAAGCCGGCAAGTTCAAGGACGAAATCGTTCCGGTAGAAGTCAAGCAGAAGAAAAAGACCTTCGTATTTGACACCGACGAGCATCCGCGTGAGGGCACAACAATCGAAACTCTCGCAGGTCTGCGCCCGGCATTCAAAAAGGACGGCACGGTAACCGCAGGCAACGCTTCCGGTATCAACGATGCAGGCGCTTGCATGATCATCGCTTCGGAAGATTTTGTAAAGGCTCATGGTCTGAAGCCGATGGCGAAGATCCGTTCCTATGGCTCCGTAGGCTGCGATCCGTCCATCATGGGTATTGGTCCGATTGAGTCCACCCGTCAGGCACTGTCCCGCGCTGGTTTGACTGTTGCTGACCTCGATCTGGTCGAGTCCAACGAAGCTTTCGCAGCACAGGCTTGCGCTGTTAACAGCACCCTTGGCTTTGATATGGACAAGGTCAATGTAAACGGCGGCGCAATCGCCCTGGGTCATCCGATCGGCGCTGCTGGCTGCCGTATCTCCACTACCCTGCTGTATGAAATGATCAAGCGCGATGCTACCATCGGTCTGGCCACCATGTGCATCGGCGGCGGCATGGGCGAAGCCATCATCCTTGAGCGCGACGAACTCTGCAAGTAAACCTCATACATCCCACGACATTCTCGAGAGCGGGAAGGCATGATATCTGCCTTCCCCTCCTCCCGTGACACAGACATAAAAGGAGAGCTTTTACCAATGACTGACGTAAAGGTAGAGAAAAAGGGTAACGTAGCAGTTGTTACCATCGAACATATGCAGGCAATGAATGCACTGAGCACCGACATGTACGCACAGCTCGAGGAGGCGTTTGACTCCGTTGCAGCGATGGAAGACGTTTATGCCGTTGTTCTGACTGGTTCCTCCCGTGTCAACAAGAAGGGCGTCACTGTTCAGTCCTTCGTAGCAGGCGCTGACATCTCTCAGATGTCCACCATGACCGTTGCTGAAGGCAAAGCATTTGGCAACGATTCCAACCGCGTATGCTGGAAGATCGAGAATTTCAAGCGTCCGGTTATTGCTGCAATCAATGGCTTCTGCCTGGGCGGCGGCTGCGAGCTGGCCATGTCCTGCGACATCCGTCTGGCTTCCGCAAATGCTACTTTCGGTCAGCCTGAAGTTGGTCTGGGTATTACCCCGGGTTGCGGCGGCACCCAGAGACTTGCCCGCATTGTAGGTCTCGGCAAGGCAAAGGAAATGCTGTACACCGCACGCGGCAACTACACCGCACAGGCTGCTAAGGATATGGGTCTGGTCAACGACGTCTATGACACCGTGGAAGAACTCATGGACGCTGCGATTGCTCTGGCTCAGGAAATCGCTTCTCAGGCTCCGATCGCTGTCGCTCTGACAAAGGAAGCTGTCAATGTCGGCATGCAAGTTGACCTGAATTCTGCGCTGAAGCTGGAAGGCAACTGCTTCGGTGAATGCTTCGCTACTGAGGATCAGAAATATGCAATGGCTCATTTTGTAAATAAGAGCCGTGAGCCGAAGGTTTTCCAGAACAAGTAATTTCATTTGTCAACTTGAGAGATGTGAGATAGGAGATTGAGAAACATGAAAGTTACTGTATTTGGCGCTGGCAACATGGGCGCTCGCATTGCCGAAGTTTTTCTGAAGGCTGGTCATATTGTCACCCTGATCGATATCAAAGAGCAGTTCTGTGAAGGCGGCAAAAAGCGCATTGAGGGCGACCTCGCCGGCGGCGTGAAGAGAGGCAAAATGTCTCAGGAAGAAATGGATGCTTGCCTGGCTAACCTGACGCTTTCTGTTGACCGTGCAGATGCTGCCGGCTCTGATTTCGTCATGGAAGTTATTCTGGAGAGAATGGATCTCAAGAAAGAGCTTCTCGAAGAGCTGGATTCCATCCTGCCGGAAGACTGCATCATCGGCACCAACACCTCTGCCCTCTCCATCACGGAGATCTCAAACGCCGTTCCGAACCGTTCTGACAAGGTTGTCGGCTGCCACTTCTTCAATCCGGCTCATATCATGAAGCTGGTTGAAGTTACCAAGGGTCTTAAGACCTCTGATGAAACCTTTAAGAAGGCATATGATATTATGGCTTCCCTGGGCAAGACCCCGGTACAGGTCAATGAAGGTCCGGGCTTTGTTGTCAACCGCATCCTGATCCCGATGATGAACGAAGCCATCGGTATCTATGCAGACGGCATCGCTTCCCCGTCCGACATCGACCTCGCAATGCAGAATGGCGCCGGCATGAAGTCCGGTCCGCTGCATACGGCTGACCTGGTTGGTCATGACATCAACCTCGCAATCATGAACACCCTGTTCACGGAGACTGGCGATCCGAAATATCGTCCGCATCCGCTGCTGAAAAAGATGGTTCGCGCAGGTTATTTGGGCGTCAAGACCGGCAAAGGCTTCTTCACCTATGACGGTCCGTTTGGAAAGGAAATTCCTGGCGGCGACTTGACCATCAAGTAAAAAATTTTTGTACGTATTTCTGTCCCCCGCAGCGCTGGCTGCGGGGGATTTTTTATCCGTATTTTGTCACAGACAAATGGCAACTTTCGCTCTTTTCACGTTGATCGATCAAAATTTTTCTCATGATCTGTTTCATTCGATACAGATTCAGTTTTTTTTTGCAATTTTTTCTTAATTTTTCTGACTATAATTTCCATTTTTTTGAAATTTTGCCGTCAAAATTCCGATTGTTTTTTTGTTTTTACTCAATTTCGGTAAAAAAATTGTATATTTTATACATTATTTTGTGTAAATTGTTTTCTTTTCTTGTACGATCACAAAAATTTTTCTTTCGAGAGCAGGATCATACATTTTTATATTGAAAATATAACATATTTACGGCATAATATAATTAAAAAATAGGGACTTTTGTCCGATTATCCCAGCCAACGTACACAAACAGCAGCCGAAATGAACGCTGTAAGATCTGCAACACATGCCGCAGGAATTGCATATCTTGTCCGTTTCAGTTGCAAATGACCGCAGTAAATGCCTATCGTGTACATACTGGTCTCGGATGCGCCCAGCATAACGGCAGCAACTCTCCCCGCATAACTGTCTACGCCACAGGAACGCATGATTTCCTGTCCGAGCGCCAGCCCCCCACTGCCGCTGAGAGGTTTGAGCAGCACCAATGCGGTGCAATCCGATGGGATGCCCACAAGTGAAAGTACTGGCTGCATAGCCTGACCTGCCAGATCAATAAATCCCGATGCGCGCAGCATGGTCACCGCTGTCAAAAGCGCAATCATGGTCGGCAGGATACCCACAGCCGTGTGTAATCCAGCCTCTGCTCCCCGCAGAAAGACCGGGAACACATCAGTCCCTTTTGCCAAGGCATATATACCGACAAAAGCAATCAGCAGTGGAACCAACATCGCGTTCACGGCTCACGCCCCTTTCCCAGATGGGCGAACAATCGCGCGGCCCCAAGCCCTGCCAGGACCGAACAGATGGATGCCCCCCACACAGCCGGCATAATATCAAATGGCTGTTGTGCCCCCAGCGAGGCGCGTACGGCAGCTACAGTCGTTGGAATCAACTGGATGGATGTCGTATTTAACACGACAAACGCCAATACTTCATCCGGCGTTCCTCTGCGCCCATACAGGTCATACAACTTGTCTGCTGCGCGCAAGCCAATCGGTGTCGCTGCGTTGCTCAGTCCCAACAAATTCGCCGTGACGTTCGCGGCGATACATTCCATGGTTTCCCGGTCATGAGATGCACGGCGGAACAACAGTGAAAGTGGTCGCCGAAGCACCGATGTGATTTTTTCACACAAACCAGACTGCTGCATCAGCTCCATCATGCCAGACCATAATCCCATGAGTCCGGCAATAGACAGACATAATGTAATGGCCTGTTGTGCGCCATCGGTTACAGCGGCGGATACTTCCGCCATACGCCCGGTGATACCGGCTGTTATACACGCCAGCGCCATCAGACTGACCCACAGATAATTCATCATAACAGTTTCACCCTTTCCCTGCTAACACCGCACTCGTTAGCAGCATAATTTTGTACCTATAATAAGGAAGTGATTGCAATGAAATCTACCGGAATTGTACGAAAAGTTGACGAGCTCGGTCGTATCGTTCTCCCCATTGAGCTTCGCAGGACACTGAATATTGAGGTGAAGGATTCGTTGGAAATCTATGTCGACGGCTCCCAGATTATATTGAAAAAATATGAGCCTTCCTGTGTGTTCTGCGGCAATTCAAATGGCGTGATGAATTTTAAAGGGAAAAACGTCTGCGGCAAATGCCTGAATGAATTGATGCATATAGAAGGGTGATTGTGCGCGCAAGCGCCGGGAAAGTGATACGGGAACCGGTTTCGGTTCCCGTATTTTTTTGCATTCAGGGCACATCGTCTTCTTCACCGCGATATTTTCTCCGGGTTGCCATTCCGCCGCGGATGTGACGTTCTTCTTTGTTTCGCATGAGTACCTTGTGTGCCTGTGTGTATAAGGGTAAATTCAAGTGATATAATCGTTCTGTGATATCCTTATGAACGGTCGACTTGCTTACGCCGAACCGTGCTGCGGTCTGCCGCACGGTCGCACCAGTCTCTATCATATACTGTGCCAGCATAACGGCCCGTTCTTCCGGCTGTCCCTTCACATAGTTCCCCTCCCGACATGACGTTGTGCTTCATGTCTATGTGAACGGTCTGTGTTTTATACATTTTCTGACCTGCGACAGCAA
>CALWUF010000049.1 GCA_944384655.1 uncultured Butyricicoccus sp.
TCGGCGGTTGCTTCGAGTTCAAACAGTACAAGGATTGGGATGACGGCGATAACGTTTCCTGCCTGATGCAGTGTGAGAATGACGCCATGGCCTTCTTCTTCGCAGGTCGTGCGGCAGCGCATGGTTCTCATGTTGAAACAGAAATCGTTGGTACACGCGGCACACTGCGCATTGCAGGCGTACCGGCAAGCTCTATGGTTGAAGTCATGAGCGAACATGGTGTATGCCATGAATGCTATCAGGATTTCGTCACCCGTTGGCATGATGCATATATCACCGAAATGGAAGAATTCTGCGATTGTGTTGCAAACGGTCGTCAGGGCAGCCCGAATGTATATGATGGTACAGCTTCCACCAACATTGCATTCCGCTGCAAGGAATCCTTCCTCAAGAATGAGCTGCTGACAATGGAATAAAACCTCATTTTTCTGAATTCTTTTTGTTACTAGCTCCTATCTAAAATACAGATCTCGCGAAAACTCCGCCGCTTTATTGAAAGCAGGCGGAGTTTTTCTCTTTGTTCAGACAGTAAAAACATACTTGTGCAGACGGCGGAAGGCTTCTTGTACGCGGCTGAGGGGAAGGGCAAGATTCATGCGGATGGAACAGGGCGCTTGGAACATACAGCCATCCTGCCAGGCAACACCGACATCCCAGCCGGCTTTTTGTAGCTCCTGTACGGTTTTTCCATGTGTTTTACACCATTCGGTACAGTCCAGAAACAGCATGTACGTCCCCTGTGGTTTGCTGACCTGGATTCCATCAAAATGCTGGTGAATGAAGTTGCAGGCATAGGTCACAGTTTCCGTCAACACCTGACACAATTCATCTACCCATTCATATCCTTCCGGCTGGTATGCACCGATGAGCGCGTGCATGGACAGCACATTCATGCTGTTGTAATGTGATTTTCCACTCTTGGCGCGCACGCGGTCGCGCAGATAGGTATTGTAAATGATATGATAGCTGCCAACCAAACCGGCGAGATTGAATGTCTTGCTCGGTGCATAAACAGCAATGGTACGGTTTTTTGCGTCTTCACTGACCGATTGGGTCGGGATGTGCTTGTGACCAGAGAGCAGGAGATCGGACCAAATTTCGTCTGAAATTACGACACAGTCGTTGGCACGATAAACTTCCATAGCTTTTTCAAGTTCCCAGCGTTCCCAAACACGTCCCGTTGGGTTGTGAGGACTGCAAAAAACAGCCGTATGAATGCGATGCTGTTTGATTTTTGCATCCATATCGTCAAAATCCATGCGCCAGATGCCAGTTTCATCCAGTTTGAGTGGGCTGTGTACGATATGAAAGCCGTTGTTTTCGATGCTGTTGGTAAATCCAATATAGGTCGGGCTGTGCAGTAAAACAGCATCCCCGGGGGAAGCAAATGCGGTCAACGCGGAGATCACGCAGCCAAGCACGCCGTTTTCATAGCCAATACAGTCAGATGTTAAGCCGATGACGCCGTTGCGGCGTTCCTGCCATTGGATGATAGACTGATAATATTCCCTGGTTGGGCTGAAATAACCAAATGCCGGGTGCTGTGCGCGCGCAACAATCGCCTGAGGGATGGTCGGGACAGTGGGGAAATTCATGTCTGCGACCCACATTGGAATGATGTCAAAGCCTTCCTTCGGTACATCGGGGGCAAAGCCGGGCATCGTTCCAAGACCATCGATGGCAATGGCATCCTGACCGCAGCGATCCAAAATAGAAGTGAAATCGTATTTCATGGCGGAGTCTCCCTTCGATATCATGTAGTATTTATGATACGATTATTGTAACACAGATCCTATTTGCGGGCAAAAAAAGTCCCCTTCCGCAAAACGCAGAAGAGGACTTGAATTTGTAGAAGAACTCAGCCCATCAGCATTGGGACGAGTTTCAGGAAGAAACCGGCCGCCGCAGCAGAACCGATGACACCGGCAACATTCGGACCCATGGCATGCATGAGCAGGAAGTTGGACGGGTTTTCCTTTTGACCTTCGATCTGTGAAACACGTGCAGCCATCGGTACAGCGGACACGCCTGCGGAACCGATCAGCGGATTGACTTTGCCCTTGGTAACCCAGCACATCAGATCGCCGAAAATGATGCCGCCGAAGGTAGAGAATGCGAAGGCAACCAGACCCATACCGATGATCTGAAGCGTTTGAGCCGTCAGGAACGTTTCAGCGTTTGCCGTAGCGCCGACAGACAGACCAAGCAGGATGGTGACAATATTCATCAGTGCATTCTGTGCAGTGTCGGACAGACGATCCGTCACGCCGCAGACACGGAACAGATTACCGAGCATCAGCATACCGATCAGCGGAGCGGTATCCGGCAGCAGCAGGATTACGCAGGTTGAAACAGCGATCGGGAAAACAATTTTTTCCGTGGTAGAGACTTCGCGAAGCTGTTCCATCTTGATCTTGCGATCCTGTTTGCGGGTAAACAGGCGCATGATCGGCGGCTGAATCAGCGGGATGAGCGCCATGTATGAATAGGCCGCGATTGCGATTGCCGACAGATATTCCGGAGCCAATCTGGATGTAACCATGATAGCAGTCGGACCGTCAGCGCCGCCGATGATGCCGATTGCAGCAGCGACATTGACGGGGAAGTCAAATAACAACAGTGCACCGAGGAATGCAGTAAAGATACCGAACTGTGCGGCAGCGCCGAGGATCAAAGAAGAAGGACGTGCAATCAGCGGTCCAAAGTCTGTCATGGCGCCGACGCCGAGAAAAATCAGAGGGGGATAGATATCACATCTGATGCCATAGTAGAAATAGTGAAGCAACCCTTCTGTTTCTGAGTTGGAAACCATATTTGCACCCGGCAGATTGGCGAGCAACATGCCAAAGGCAATGGTGACGAGCAACAGCGGTTCAAATTTCTTTGCAATGCCCAGATAAAGCAGGACAAATGCGATGAGAATCATAAGCAGGTTTTTCCAACCGCCATCCATGAAAAAGCCTGCATAGCCGGATTCTCCGAGAATCTTACCGAGGACGGTAGTGAAAGAAAAATCCATTATACACAACCTCCGTTAAGAGATGGTGCACAGAACACTGCCGGTATCAACCGACGCGCCCTTGGATACACATACAGAAGTAACTGTACCGTCCTTGCCGGCGAAGATTTCGTTCTCCATTTTCATAGCTTCCAGGATGAACAGGATATCGCCTTCCTTGACGGACTGACCCTGCTGGCAGCGGACATCAAGGATTGTGCCCGGCATCGGGGCGGTGACGGGATCGCCTGCGCCTGCCGGAGCAGCAGCGGGTGCTGGAGCAGGAGCCGGAGCTGGAGCGGCAGCGGGTGCCGGAGCGGCGGCCACCGGAGCCGGAGCAGGTGCTTCGCCGATATAAGCGGCAACAGCTTTGCCCTTTTCTACTTCGACCTCATATTGTTTGTTATTCAGCGTTACAATATATTTCATGTTGTTTGTACCTCCCAATTAAAGCGCCTGAATGCGTCTGAACTGAAGCTCGTCCAGTGGGATATCAGTCTCATCACTGATGATGGCCATAATACAAGCGGCAGTTTCCTCATCGACATCGATGAGCTGCAGCTTGCCATCCCACGGCTTGGAGGGCTTTGCTTCTTTTTTCTCTTCCGGAACGGCAGCAGGTGCAGCAGATACCGGAGCGGTAGCTTTGCCCGTGCCTTCAATTGCGATCACAATTCGTGATACAACCATGAGGACGAGAATCAGGAAGATAAGAAGGATGAATACCGTCACAAAGCCACAGAGAGAAATCAACAGCGCTTCGCCTACGCCAATGTTCATTGTTGCCCCTCCTTAGTCTTCAACCTTCTGGATGGAATATGTTACCTTCATACCCTTGTGCTCTTCGCGGTACTGGAAGAACTTTTCTGCCTGCTGCGGGAAAGCCACATAGGAAAGAACGTCTTCTTCACAAGTAGCCAGCTTGCCCAGTTTTTTGACAGCTTCCGGAATTTCCGGCTTGAGAGTTTCAGCGTAACGACCTTCCATCGGCTTTTCATCGCCCATGACCTTTTTGATCAATTCCGGATTGACCGGTGCCGGAGAGGTGCCGTATTCGCCGCGGATATACGCGCGAATTTCCTTGGTAATGTTCTTGTAACGTTCACCCATCAGGACATTGTTTACAGCCTGTGAACCAACCATCTGGCTCAGCGGGGTAACCAGCGGGGGATATCCCATATCCTTGCGGACATTTGGAACTTCTGCCAAAACTTCGTTCAGGCGATCGAGAGATTTCATATCAGTCAGGTTTGCGATCAGGTTGGACAGCATGCCTCCCGGGATCTTATAATGCAGGGCATTGGTGTTGACGTTCATGACGAACGGGTTGATCTTACCTTCGGTGACATATGCCTTCTTGATCGGTTCAAAGAACTCATTGACCTTGTGCATTTCTGCTCTGTCCAGACCGGTTTCATAGCCCATTTGCGTCAGGACATGATCCATTGCTTCGGTGCACGGCTGGGATGTGCCGCCAGCGAACGGGGAGATTGCACAGTCGATGACCTCAGCGCCTGCCTCAACAGCCTTCAGATACGTCATGGAACCCAGACCAGTCGTAGCATGTGTGTGAACAACGATCGGAATCTTCACTTCGGACTTGAGTGCAGTGACCAGGTCAAATGCTTCCTGCGGACTCATAACGCCCGCCATATCCTTGATACACAGGGAAGTGCAGCCCAGCGATTCGATGCGCTTACCGAGCTTTGCATAATTCTCCAGCGTATGCACTGGGGACTGGGTGTAAGAAATGGTGCCCTGCGCTTCGCCGCCGGCCTTCAGACACTCGTCAACAGCCGTTTCAATGTTGCGCATGTCGTTCAGTGCATCAAAGATACGGATGATGTCGATACCATTTTCGACGCTCTTGCGGACAAATGCGCGCACGGTGTCATCAGAATAATGCTTATAGCCCAGAATGTTCTGACCACGAAGCAACATCTGCAATTTGGTATCCGGCATCAGCTCACGGATGGTGCGCAGACGGATCCATGGATCTTCGTTCAGATAACGAAGGCAGGAATCAAATGTCGCACCGCCCCAGCATTCGACGGAATGATAACCAACCTTGTTCATGGTCTCCAAAATCGGTTTAAATTCCGACATTGGGAGACGAGTCGCGCACAGAGACTGGTTGGCGTCACGCAGGACGGTCTCTGTGATCTTCAGTTTTTTTGGCACAGTGTATCAGCTCCTTTTGTAAAGATAAAAGATGACAAATAGATACAGTTTGAGAGGTGGAATGCCGAAGTTCATCGATTTTGGTGAAAATGACGAGAATTCAGGCGAAAAACACCGCCACCAAACAGGAATATTATACAACAAAATAGCGGACATTTGCAACGAAAAATTGAAAAAATCAGGTGTTTTTGCCTGAAAATTAACAGAGTTTTGTAATTGTTCAACGCTTTGTTGTAAAAATATACAAATTAAAATGTGAATAAACTGTAAACCATGTAATTGTTAACAAAAAAGCAATGCAAAATACGCAGAATTAGTCATCGGAAAGCACGATTTGCATCCCACCGGAAAGGTAGGACACTTGAGCGCCCAACTCACGGCGCAGGATTTCATACGACGGCAGACCAGTACAGTGGCAGGTGAAATACTGTGCTGGAGAGCGCCGGAGTTCCGCGGCAATTGCACGGACGTTTTCTTCCGGTTCGTTGATGCCGCGCGAAGGCTGACACAGATGAAATCCTGAGACAATATGGGTCAGAGGACGACCGATGACCTGCTGTGCCTGCTCCATGATGTTGACAATGCCAGTGTGTGCACAGCCTGCCACGAGCAGGCGGATGTTGCCTTCTTCGACAATCAGGCTTTGTTCATGGGAAAAATCGTCTGGCAGGCGTGTGCCATCGGTTTGTTCCATTTGCAGGCTCGCACCGGAAGTTGTGAGAAAACGGCGACCGGATGCGCCGGAAATCAGTGTCAGACCATCTTCCAGATGTGTCACACCGTTCGTAAAGTGGAGGCGCGGGTTGCTTTTCAGGGATTGCTTCAGTCCGATATATCGAACATTGGATGACCAGTGCGGAATAAAGGCATTTTTGTGCAGATAAACGGGAGCATACGTATTGGTTTCAAGAAATGCGGGCAATCCGCCGCCATGGTCATAATGTCCGTGCGACAAGAACGCGAGATCAGCTTCCGCTATGTTTATTCCCAACGCTGCGGCATTGTGCAAAAATGCATCATCCGGACCGAAATCAAATACCATGCGGTGCGATGCAGTTTCTAAATACAGCGATAGACCGTGACGCGATTGAATTCCCGGTATATTCGAGGTGTTTTCCAGCAGGGAAGTCAGCTTCATTTGAACCATCCTTTCTCGATAAAAAAACAGCGCAGGGAATATGCTCCTGCACTGTCAGTGTATCAAATTGGAGACAGGAAATCAATTGGCGCGATCACACGCATGTTTCATGGATTTCACATATTCTGCAACTGGCAGTATGCTGTCGCGACCATTGGCTGCAATCAATTTGACGATTGCTGAACCCACAATGGCGCCGTCCGCCTGACGGCATATGGTTTCCGCTTGTTCCGGTGTGGAGATACCGAAGCCGACCGCACATGGGATGTCCTTGACTTCCTTGACGAGCTGAACCATTGCGCCGATATCTGTGGTGATATTGGCGCGTGTGCCCGTGACGCCGAGCGAGGAAACACAGTATAGAAAACCGTCTGCCTGTTCTGCGATTGCACGAATGCGGTCATGTGACGTGGGCGCAATCATGGAGATTTGTGCCAGACCATACTTTTGGCACAGCGGTTCAAATTCCTGTTTTTCTTCAAACGGTACATCCGGCACAATAATACCGTTTATACCGATCTCAGCAGCAGTTCTGAGGAATTTATCCGCATCATAGGAATAGATGACATTGGCATAGGTCATGAATACCATGGGGATGGTGACCGTCTGGCGCACACGGCGTACCATATCAAAAATTTTATCCGTGGTCACTCCGCCGGACAATGCACGCAGATTTGCATCTTGAATAACCGGACCTTCCGCTGTTGGATCAGAGAATGGAATACCCAGTTCAATCAGGTCAGCGCCTGCATCAGCAATGGCGCGGATGAGTTTTTCTGTGGTTTCCAGGTCGGGATCACCACAGGTCAAAAATGGGATAAATGCTTTGCCATTTGCAAAAGCATCTGCAATTTTAGTCATGAATATCCTCCCCTCTGTAACGGGCGATGGCGGCAACGTCCTTGTCCCCCCGACCGGAAACATTGATGACAATGATCTGATCCGGCGACATGGTAGGCGCCAGTTTACATGCATAGGAAATGGCATGTGCAGATTCGATGGCAGGAATAATACCTTCTGTGCGAGACAGATATTCAAATGCCTGAACTGCTTCTTCATCGGTGACGGGGACATATTGAGCGCGACCGGAATCGAACAGCATGGCATGTTCCGGTCCGATGCCGGGATAGTCCAGACCGGCGGAAATGGAGTAAACCGGTGCAATTTGACCA
>CALWUF010000050.1 GCA_944384655.1 uncultured Butyricicoccus sp.
ACTGTGCCAGCATAACGGCCCGTTCTTCCGGCTGTCCCTTCACATAGTTCCCCTCCCGACATGACGTTGTGCTTCATGTCTATGTGAACGGTCTGTGTTTTATACATTTTCTGACCTGCGACAGCAAAAAGACGCAGAGCCCCATTTCATGGGACATCTGCGCCTTTTCGTGTTTTTGGATATGTTCTTTATAGCCCGTCTGAGATTATGAAAAAACGGGCTTATTTTGCAACGCGCCCATGTTTCTGTTCATGTGCCAAAATAGGAGAAATGCATATAATCCTTTGAATTTCTGAATGTACCGCCCCAGCGGAAACCATATTTATTAAAGGTCTGAACAACAATTCCATCTTCCGGAATGGAGTATGGATCTTCCCCGGGTTTCCAATACGATCCCACCAATGCTGTTCCATCATTTTTGCACTGATAATTTTCATTTGGATTGATATCCAATGCCGTGCCAAGACAATATTCCGAATTGGAATCATCCCCGCGCCAGGAATATCCGCCGATGGAATAAATCGGGAACTGTTCCCCACTGGCATAAATCTCCGCAAAGATCTGTTCGATGGTGTCCGCCAGTGCAATATGAATTCTAAACCGCAGGGTGTTTGTATACTTCACGCCTTTGGAGTTGATATCCCACACCTTTACCGTGACATAGGTCTGAAATTGTTCCGCCTCTTCTTCACTCGAATATTTGCGCGTGGTCGCACCGTCGCCAAAGATGCGTGCCATGCGTTCCTCCTCGGTTTCATCACTGCTGGTCAGCGCAGTCGGACCGGATGGTTCGAGATATTTCATCAACATGGTAGCGGTTTCTGCACGGGTTGCATTGCCCTGGGGGCGCAGCAGCAGTGTACCATTTTCATCACTGCCGCTTATAATCCCGCTCCGAATCGCCCAAAGGGTGGCATCTTTTGCCCAGGAAGACACAGAATCCGCATCGGGGAAACGGATTGTACCCCCGACAAATGGCGCACCTGCATCTTGATATAAGAACACGGCGAACTGTTCGCGTGTAACGGCTGTATTCGGATCAAATTTCCCATCGCCTGTACCGGATGTGATGCCTTTGCCGCTCGCCCATTGTACCGCATCATAAAACCAGTCTTCGGGCGTAACGTCATCAAATGTTTTACCGGTCACATCCTCATATGTCCCACAAGCTTTTGCATTTGCATACAAAATCTGCACCGCCATCGCACGGGTTAGGGAATCGTTCGGCATAAACAGGTTTTGATCACCGACCATCAACTCGTGGTCATAGACATATTGCACCTTGTCATAGAACCAATCCTGCTGCGTCACGTCGTCATACACCTCGTCTACCGGAACAATCACTCGATCCGGATTCCATTTGCGCCAGCAAACCGTCCCGCCATATGTATTTCCCTGTGTGACGGCATCCCAGCCGGCTTCGTCTGCGGGATAATACACCGTTGTTTTTATATTCTCGAAAATATCATCGCCAAACGCCGGCGCAGCGCTATAAAAATATATGCGCTTGAGACTGCCGCATTCGCTGAACGCTCCCCGTCCAATCGACTGCACATCCGCCGGAATGCGGATCTGCTCCAGATCTGTGCACCGTTCAAATACCCAATCTTCAATTGTTGTCAGCCCATTGCCGAGTTCGATGGATTTCAAGCTGTAGCATGCATTGAATGCAGATTCACCAATCGATTGTACGCTGTCTGCAAGGGTCACATCCGTCAGGTTTTCACACCAGGCAAATGCATATGGCGCAATGCTGGTTACACCCTCTGTGACGACCACTTTTTGAATCGCTGCGCTGCTCTCTTCCCAACCGAATGAATCACTTGCCATCTCACCTGTGCCGGAAATGGTCAGTGTGCCGGCATCATCCAATTGCCAGGTCAGATTTGTACCACAGGAACCACCGGTGGCTCCCTTTTCTTCCGTCATTTGTTGGATAAATGCAGGTACTTGTTTCCCCACATTGTCGCTGTATACAGCGCCGCTGTCCACTGCAAGCGCAGCCGTCGCGCCTGTGAGCAGAAAAACAGCGCTCATACACCCTGCCAACCTTCTCTTGTTCATACGATTTCCTCCCTTTTTGCCTGAATGTACAGTTTTATTATACCTAATTTCTAGAAAATTGACAAGTTTTACATTTTGTCCTTTTCTACCCTGGGCGTGAATGGCATACTGGGGTTTCCGCATATTGTAGCAAGAAATTTACACGTAATTTTGCAGATTGCTGATGCTTTTTCTGCAACACAGTGGTATAGTATGATTGATAATGTTCTGCATTTTCTCTGCCGGATCGGCAGATAAGGAGGTAAACCGAACCATGTTCAAGAAAAAGGTGCTTGCTGCGCAGGGTCTGAAAATCATTATTGTGGGCTGCGGAAAAGTTGGCTCAACGCTTGTCCAGCAGCTCAGCCGCGAAGGACATGACATCACCATCATTGATCAGGATGCCGTGGCAATCAACGAACTTGCAAACCTGTACGACATCATGGGTATCGTCGGCAATGGCGCAAGCTACAGTGTCCAGATCGAAGCCGGCATTGAGAACACCGATCTGCTGATTGCTGTCACTGATTCAGATGAATTGAATCTGCTGTGCTGTACAATTGCAAAACGCGTGGGCGACTGCTCTGCCATTGCACGCGTGCGCACACCGGATTACAGCAAAGAGGTCAGCTATCTGCGCGACCGCCTCGGTCTCGCTATGATTATCAATCCGGAGTTGGAAGCCGCCCGCGAGGCAGCGCGTATCCTCTATCTGCCGACTGCGCTGGAGGTCAATTCCTTCGCACACGGACAGGCAGAGATGATTAAATTCAAAATCCCCGAAGGCAACATCCTCGATGGCATGACGATCGCCCATCTTGGTCAGCACATCACCAATGCTGTGTTGATCTGTGCGATCGAACGCGAGGGAGAAGTGTATATTCCCTCCGGCGATTTCCGTATGGCGAAAGGCGACGTGCTTTCCTTTGTTGCACCGCGCAAAATGACACGTTCGTTCCTTGAAACCGTCGGTTTTAAAACCAACCGTGTCAAAAATACGATGATTATTGGCGGGGGGAAAAGCGCTTATTATCTGGCGCAAAATCTTCTTCATGTGGGCATTGAGGTCAAAATCATTGAAATCAATCGTGCCCGCTGTGAAGAACTGAGTATCCTGCTGCCCAAGGCAATTATCATCAACGGCGACGGAACAGATGAAGAACTATTAAAAGAAGAAGGCATTGAGTATGCGGAATCCTTTGTCGCGTTGACCGGCATCGACGAAGAAAACATCCTGTTGACACTCTATGCCAAGCAGGTCTCAAATGCCAAGGTCATCACAAAAATCAACCGCATTACGTTCAACAATGTGATCAGCCAGCTTGATTTGGGCAGTGTTGTCTATCCGCGTTTTATCACATCAGAGGCCATCATTGCCTATGTCCGTGCAAAGACAAACTCTACCAACAGCAATATTGAAACGCTGTATCACCTGTTTGATTCCCGTGTGGAAGCCATTGAATTCCGTGTGGACAAGCCTTCCGCTGTAACAGACTGTACGCTCAAGGATCTTCCCCTCAAGAAAAATCTGCTCGTGGCATGCATCAACCGCAATGGCCGCATTCTGATCCCCACCGGACAGGATTGCATCAAGGTCGGGGATACGGTTATGATTGTCACCAAACATGAGGGGCTGACAGATATTCAAAATATTTTAGGGTGACGCTGGACCATGAATAAATCAATCATTCGTTATATCCTGGGCTATGTATTAAAAATTGAGGGCGCCCTTCTCCTGCTTCCCTGCCTGACAGCAGCTATCTATCGGGAATCTCAAGGAATCTATTATGTGCTGACCGCAGCGCTATGTATCGCAATTGGCACGGCAATGTCCCTGCGCAAGCCCAAAAGCAATGTCTTTTATCTCAAGGAAGGTTGTGTTGCCACCGCATTGAGTTGGATTTTCCTCAGCCTGTTCGGCTGCCTGCCATTCTATCTCAGTGGGGAGATTCCATCGTTTACGGATGCGCTGTTTGAGACCATTTCCGGCTTTACAACGACCGGCTCAAGCATATTGAGCGATGTAGAAGCATTGTCTCACTGTGCACTGTTCTGGCGCAGCTTTACGCACTGGATCGGCGGCATGGGTGTGCTTGTGTTCCTGTTGGCCATTGTGCCGCTGAGCGGCGGCTCCAATATCAACCTGATGCGTGCAGAAAGCCCTGGTCCGTCCGTCGGCAAACTCGTGCCCAAAATGCGCTATACCGCTCGCTTGTTATACGCCATTTATATCGGCATGACCATCATTGAGATCATTTTGCTGCTGATCGGACAGATGCCGCTGTTTGATTCTCTGTGCACCGCTTTCGGTACGGCAGGTACCGGCGGTTTTGGCATCAAAAATGACAGCATGGCAAGTTATTCCACCTATCTGCAATGGGTTGTCACGATCTTTATGGCATTGTTCGGCGTCAATTTTAATGCCTATTATCTCCTGCTGTTCCGCCAGTTCAAAAAAGCATTCAGCATGGAGGAAGTGCGCTATTATTTCCTTATTATCGTTGCATTTGTCGCTGTCATTGCATTCAACATCCGTCACATGTGTTCAAGCGTATTCGACGCGATCACCCAGGCTGCATTCCAGGTCTCATCCATCATCACGACAACCGGCTTTGCCTCCACAGACTTTGACCAATGGCCGCAGGCAAGTAAGACGATGCTTGTCCTGTTGATGTTTATCGGCGCGTGTGCGGGTAGTACCGGCGGCGGTATCAAAGTGTCCCGCCTGGTCATCCTGTGCAAGACCGTCTTCAAGGAACTCAGTTCGTATATCCATCCCAAAATCATCCGCAAGGTCAAGGTGGACGGCAAACCTGTCGAACATGAGGTTGTGCGTGCAACCAATGTGTACTTTATCACATTTATGATTGTGTTTTCCTTCTCTGTCCTTGCAATTTCATTTGAAAACAAGGATTTGGTCACCAATTTCGCCGCCGTAGCAGCAACCATCAATAACGTCGGACCCGGATTGGAGCTGGTCGGTCCGACACAGAACTTTATGCACTTTTCCGCATTTTCCAAATATGTACTGATGTTTGACATGTTGGCGGGTAGATTGGAGATGTTCCCACTGCTCATCCTGCTACACCCGACTGTATGGAAAGACATGATTTTCCAGCGCAAACCGAAAAATTTGGACAGATAAAATGAAAATGACGTTTTCCGGAATAACCTGTCGGAAAACGTCATTTTATATTATCTTTTTGATTATGCCAGAAGCTCTGTTTCCGCCTGTTTTAAAATTGCTTCCGTATCCGCGCCTATAATATCCAGCCCTTCTGCGCGGAATTCCTGTATTTCCTCAATGCCGAACAACTCGGCAAGCCCACGGATATACTCATAGCCAAAATTATTTTGCCCGATAAAACCGCCCGCTGTGGTAATATAGGTCAGGCGCTTTGCGCGGCACAGTCCTTCCGGTGTGCCATCCATCCGATAATGAAAGGTCAGACCGACTATACTAACTGCCTCCAGATAGCATTTCAGTGCGGCTGGAAAGCTCAGATCCCAATATGGCGCAGCAATGATGATTTCATCGGCTTTGCGGAACTCGCGCGCATACCGAAACATTTCATGCTCCAAATGACCCTCGTTGAGCAGGCGGTCACGGCGGGCAAGTGAACCGGTATCCAAACCGCTCAGCGCTTCTTCTTCCAGAATAACCTCCTCCACCTCACAGGGTTGTTCCCGGCACAGTCGATGGATCCAAACCCGACCCAGACGTTGGGTGCGTGAGGTGTCTCGCCGCACGCATGCATTGACAAATAACAGCTTTTTCAAAACCATTCCCTCCGATGTTTCTTCCTTCCAAATAGTATACCACAAAACCACCGTGCTATACAAAAATGCCCAGCCTGTAAACAGGCTGGGGGATATATCCGCATTGATTTATTTTTTTCCATCGAGATATGCCTGATGTAGCTGCAAACAAAATTTCAGCCCCATTGTACCGTCATGTGCAGTGATTTCCGGTCTGCGTCCCGTGCGGACACAATCGACAAAATCATTTATTTCCGCTTCAAATGCATCGCGCCAGCGCGCAAGAAAGCTCTCCTGGCATGCTTCGACATAGCCTGCCTCAGTAAACGAGGAGACATAATTTTTACGCGGTACGCTGTTCACGCGGATGGTACCCTTTGTGCCGACAATTTCACTCTCAACATGGCTGCATGTCGCAGTTCTGCCGACCTGGATAAAGGCAGTTGTATTGTTGTCAAACCGGGTCAAGGAGAAGCCATTGTCGTAATCATTGTAGTCTGCCAATTCCGTGCACACATAGGCATCGCCTGTGGCATACGATTCCACCGGCTCACTCTCCAGAAACCAGCGCGCGAGATCTGCATCATGACTGCCCATCTCGATAAACCACGGGACATAAATGCCCTTCTTGACACCCTCCAGATGTCCCGGCAAAACAGAAGCCGGATCGAGTGAAACACCTTTGAATAAGATCGGCGTGCCGATGGCGCCTTCCCGGATCTTACTCTTTGCCTCTGCATAGGACGGGTCAAACCGGCGCATAAAGCCCACGGTAAAGAACTTTTCTGCATTTTCTGCCGCTGCCTGCTCAATTTCGACGCAATCTTCCAACGTCTTTGCCAGTGGCTTTTCACAGAACACATGTTTTTTCGCATGGCAGGCGGTCAGGCATGCCTCCTTGTGCGCATCCGCACCGGTCGCTATAACAATGGCGTCAATCTCAGGATTTGCGACCATGTCAGCTACATTTGTATAGCCAAACGGAATATTCCATTCCTCCTGTACCGCTTGTACCTTGCTTTCTGTACGTGCGCACACAGCAACAACCTCTGCATATGGGCTGCGCATGAGATTTGTAATATGCATTTTTCCCATCATACCGATGCCAACAACACCAAATTTTATCTTTTTCATATACATTTTCTCCTGAATACCTTATTTTTCCGCCTGACACGGGATGCACAGGCAGTTGTTCTTATCTGCAACTGCACGCACATATGGTACTATATTTTCATCAAAAAAGCATTACATATTTGTGCTCAATCATTGCAAAAATGTGCTGTTTTTTACTGTGGCACATAATCTGTGTTTTTCTGAATTCATAGTTCCACTTGACTTTACTGCTTTTATGTGTTAAAGTATATGTGCTGTGTTCGATCGGCTGCTCTTCTCGGCGCAGATGGACAGGCAGTTTTCGTGAAAAGGGAGGATTTTTGTGAAGTTATTGGTACTTATCATCTATTTTGCTGTTTTGATCGGCATTGGTCTGTACTGCCGCCGACATGCGACTGATGTCGATAGTTTTGTCCTCGGCGGACGTTCCGTCGGTCCATGGCTGACTGCTTTTGCCTATGGTACATCCTACTTTTCTGCCGTTATTTTTGTCGGTTATGCAGGACAATTCGGCTGGAAATATGGTCTCGCTTCTACGTGGATCGGCATCGGCAATGCATTCATCGGTTCTCTGCTGGCATGGGTGATCCTTGGACGCCGCACACGCATTATGACCCAGCATCTGGACTCCGCAACCATGCCGGCATTCTTCGGCACTCGGTTTGACAGCCCTGCGCTCAAAATCGGTGCATCCGTTATCATTTTTATTTTTCTAATTCCGTATACGGCTTCGCTGTATAACGGTCTGTCCCGCCTGTTCGGCATGGCATTTAACATCGATTATTCGATCTGTATTGTTCTCATGGCCGTTTTGACCGCGATTTATGTCATCGCAGGCGGCTATATGGCAACAGCAATCAATGATTTTATTCAAGGCATTATCATGCTGGTCGGCATTGTGGCTGTCATCGCGGCGGTTCTGGCAAGCAAAGATGGTTTTATGGGCGCGATTCACAGTCTCGCTGAAGTTTCCGATGAGACCGTTTCCACACAGCCCGGCGTCTTTGCCTCATTCTTCGGTCCTGATCCGCTCAACCTTCTCGGTGTCATCCTCCTGACCAGCCTTGGCACATGGGGTCTGCCACAGATGGTTCAGAAATTTTACGCCATCAAGGATGAAGCTGCCATTCAAAAAGGTTCGATCATTTCTACCTTGTTTGCATTGGTTGTCTCCGGCGGATGTTATTTCCTCGGCGGCTTTGGACGCCTGTTCTCCGATCAGATCGACATCGCTGCGGATGGCTATGACGCGATCATTCCAACCATGCTGTCCAATCTGTCTCCTTTGCTCATCGCACTGGTTGTTATCCTTGTCCTGTCCGCGTCCATGTCTACGCTGTCTTCTCTCGTCATGGCTTCCAGCTCGACACTGACCATGGACTTCCTCAAAGGGACATTCATGAAGGACATGAACCAGAAACAACAGCTTCTATGCATTCGTGCATTTATCTTCGTATTCATTGCCATTTCTTCCATCATTGCAATCATTCAATACAAGAGCAATGTCACATTTATCGCTCAGCTCATGGGCATTTCATGGGGCGCACTCGCAGGCGCATTCCTTGCGCCATTTCTATACGGTCTGTATTGGAAACGCACCACAAAAGCATCCTGCTGGGTTTGCTTTTTCTTTGCCTGCGCTCTGATGATCGCCAATATGTTGTTTGGTTCCAGTTTCCCTGCCCTGCTCCAATCCCCCATTATTTGCGGCGCATTGGCTATGGTTGCGGGTCTGGTGCTTGTCCCGATCATCAGTCTGTTTACTCCAGCGCCTGACAAAACATTGGTCGAAGAAACCTTCGCCTGCTACAACAAAGATACCGTTGTTCCACAAAAAACTGCCCTTGGCAAATAATCATTTCATATTGTTCTCAAATGGTATCTCAAAAGCCGGCTCCTGTCCCGCGTATCGCGGGACGGGAGTTTTTACATATCCCTTTTCTCTCCTGATCGTGTGGCACTTGTCATGCAACATCTGTATGGTTGCACGGAAATCAATTTTGAGAAAGCACCCGAATGGTCATATTGCAATCGAGCAGGCAGTCAAACATGAGTTTTGACAACGCACGTTTAGAGCCCGTTTTAGATTTGTATTGCTTCATCAAGTCTAAAG
>CALWUF010000051.1 GCA_944384655.1 uncultured Butyricicoccus sp.
AGTACTGATGAAAACCGCGCCTCAATCGTACTATGAAATTATACTTTTCTTATTTTATCATGGTATGAAAAACTTTGTCAAGCCGATTCTATGGGAAAACCGCGCAAAATGACGAAGTTTTCTGCTCAGCCATAAATCCTTTTAAAAACATTCAATCTTATAGACTTTGTCAACTTGAAAGCTTTGGTATCCCCTCTTTTGTGAACGAATTGTTTAATCCTTGAATATTGCTTCAGCTCACAATTTTATCGCCGCCGTTGACGGACCTGGCTGGATGTGTGTATTTTCACTCAAATTTTCTGTCGTACAGCAATGCTGCAATCAATACCACAAAGCAGGAACCGGCATTATGAACCAATGCTCCAGTAGTAGGCGTTAAAACCTCCGCAAGCGAAAGGATAATAGCCACAAAATTGATGCACATAGACAAGGTAATACTCGCCTTAATTGTCTTGACTGTTGCGTTAGACAGCCTCTTCAAATACGGGATTTTTGAGATGTCGTCACTCATCAGGGCGACATCCGAAGCGTCAATCGCAATGTCGCTTCCCATGCTCCCCATCGCAACGCTGACATCGGCAGTTTTCAAAGCTGGAGCGTCATTGACGCCGTCCCCAATCATGCAAACCTTACCGCCCGCTTCCTGTAATTTTTCAATGCTCTGCACTTTTTCTTCCGGCAGCAGTTCTGCCCGAACATCAGCTATTCCTGCCTGATCTGCAAAATAATCCGCCGTCTTTTGATTGTCACCGGTCAGCAGGACAGTTCGGGTTTTCATTTCAGCCAGACGGGAAACCATAGCTTTCGCTTCCGGCCGCAGCACATCCGAAAGAGCGATTACACCTATACATTTACATTGCTTCCCGTCTGCTACAAGAATAGATGCTTTTCCCTGTGTACGCAGCCGCTCCAGCGCGGACTCAACCATACCATCAATCGAAACGCCATGTTCTGCAAGAAATTTCTCGCTACCGCAAAGCAAGCGGCGGTCTTCCACTTCTGCATAAACACCTTTGCCGGTTGTCATTCTAAATACCGTCGATTCAATCACTGGGACTTCTTTCGACACGGCACAGGCTACAATCGCCTTGCCCAGCGGATGCTCGCTTTTCGCTTCGGCAGAGGCAGCCAGAGAGAGCAGTTGTATTTCATTGACGGATTTGTCAAAGGAGAGGAGATCGCTGACCTCCAAACGTCCATAGGTCAACGTACCAGTCTTGTCAAATGCAATCGTGTCCACTTTCCCCATTTTTTCAAGGGCTTCGCCGAATTTGATAATCACACCGTGCTTTGTCGCCTGACCGATGGCTGCCATAATCGCAGTAGGCGTCGCCAATACAAGTGCACAGGGACAAAATACAACCAATACGGTAACTGCGGTAACAACATTCCCGGTCCCGATGTAAGCGCCTATTGCGATGAAAAGTGCAACCGGCACCAGCCAGCTTGCACATTTATCAGCGATACGCTGCATGGGGGCCTGCTTGTTCTCCGCGTCCCGTACCATGCGGATCAGCTTTTGCAAAGAACTGTTTTCACCTACTTTTGTTGCTAAAATATCAATCGCACCAAACCGGTTGATCGTACCGCAGAAAACCTCTTCCCCCACGCCCTTATCAACCGGCAGGGATTCACCTGTCATAATTGACTGATCCACAGATGTTTCGCCGCTTATGATTTTTCCATCTACCGGAATGGTTTCACCGGGCAGGATACGCAGGATGTCGCCCTGCCGGATCTCCTCGGTTGGTATCATTTCTTCCTCGCCGCCTTTCAGTCTGCGCCCCTTTGTTGGCGCAAGGCTGATGAGCTTTTTCAATCCCTTTTTTGCCCGATTGGTCGTAGCTTCTTCCAGAATTGCTCCGATTGCCATAATGAATACAACTTCACCTGCTGCAAACAGATCCCCGATCCAAATTGCCGCGAACATGGCAATACAGATCAGGAGCGCGGACGAAATTTTGCTGATTCCGGTATTGTAGATCACTCTCCATACCGCCAGATAGAGCAGCGGAATGCCGCTGATAACAATCGTCACCCATGCGGGGTCAAAGGGAAACAAACTGAAATGTACTGCTGCTCCGCCAAATTCCTCAATCAGATGCGGAACGAAATCCAACAACAAAAACACACCGGCAACAATTGTCATGGGAATCCCAGACAGAAAATCATTGACTTTTTTTAACACAGTAACCCCTCCGATCTTTATGGTTGTTACAAACAATCCTGTGCTTGACATATGTCTGCATTCTCCGTACAATATATTTAATAACGAACAAATTGTTCTCTTTTATTGTAGATAAGAATATGATGAAATACAATGGATAATATCGTCAGCGTGTTCCGTATGGAACATGATGAAAGGATTGTACGGAAGGAGCTATTATGGACAGACGACAGCAGAAAACAAGGGCAGCCATTTTTTCCGCATTCAGCACCCTTTTGGCAGATAAGAGCTATAGTAAAATCACCGTACAGGAAATTATCGATACCGCCAATGTAGGACGCACGACTTTCTATGCTCACTTTGAAACAAAAGATGCTCTGCTGAAAACCTTATGCGAGGAACTTTTCGGGCATATTATCGGCAGCGCGATGGACTGCACGCATACTCATGGCCTGTATTCCGACAAAAGCGCACCAGAGTCGGTATTCTGCCATCTATTGCAGCATTTGCAGGAAAATGACAACAATATTCTCGGTCTGCTTTCCTGCGAAAGCAGCGATCTTTTCCTGCGGTATTTCAAAGACAGCCTGAATGAGTTGATACGAACTCAATTTATCAATCAAAACCGGACAACCAATCCGGATATTCCTCAAGACTTTCTCATCAACCATATTTCCGGCAGCTTCGTGGAAATGGTATTGTGGTGGATCAAAGGACATATGAAACAGACACCGGAGGAATTGGACCGGTATTTCCGATCCGTCATTGAGCCGGTGTTATAAAACAGCAGGGGTGGTTCTAAGGATAGAACCACCCCTCAATTTGTAGAAAAATCATGAAGCTCTTTTTAGAAATCAATACGCAATACGTTGACTGCTGCAAAGCGATGTCCATCGATCTTCTGTGACAATAATATGATCGACCAGACGCACTTCAACCTGTTGGAGCAACGTTCGTATACGGGCCGTTTCATGGATATCGGCGCGGGAAGGCAGGCATTCTCCACGTGGGTGATTGTGTGCGAGCACAACATTCGCGGCATTGTACCGCAAAACCACTTTTAACAGCTCCCGATCACTGATTTTTACAGCACAAGCGCTGCCCTCTCCGATTTCACAGATGCGGATCAGACGGCAATGGTTGTCGAGAAGGACAGCACTTGCCGTTTCCCTCGGCTTATCTGCATAATAACCGATAAGCATGTTGGACAATTTTTCCGTTGTATTATACTGCTGCCCTTTGAGTTTGGACATCTGATACCGTTTGAACAGCGATGGCATAAGATGCAACAGCGTGGAGACAGAGTCCCCCACGCCGCCTACTTGGCGGATATCGACAGGCGATGCCTCCAGCACACCTGCCAATGAACCGAATTCCTCAATCAGACGATGCGCCAGTGGATTGACATCTCCGCGGGGCATGGCAAAAAACAGCAACAGTTCCAATATTTCGTGATCGGCAAAATTATCCAATCCATGTTCGAGAAAGCGACTGCGCATGCGTGCACGATGGTTCTGATGTATATTTTTTGCCATAAATGGTCCTCTCCTCTCTGTATATGAAATATCCCCCACAAAATCAAATCCAAATGGTACGCAATTGTGCCACTGCCGGTTCAATATCCTCTTTGGAAATACCTGCGCTGGACAGATAAAACACTGCGGCATGCGTGCGTTGTTGCCCAAGCTGATACGAGGACATCGGCGTAACGCGAACGCCGACCTGTCGGGCCTGTTCGCACATCTTCTCTGCATTTCCATGTCCTGCCAATGAAACAATGACATGTAATCCGGTATCATTCGGTCGCACTGTAGCGCGAGCGCCAAAATGTTCTGCAAAAGCTTCTGCGATCTGCGCATTTTTATATGCATAAATGCGGCGCAGACGGCGCACCTGCTTTTCCAGCCGCCCTTCTTCGATGAAACGAGCCATGGTCAACTGTTCCATCGTGCTGGATGTCTGATTATAATGTTGAGCCACGGCGCGATACAACGGCAGCAGCCGGGATGGAAGCACGGCATAACTGATGCGGATAGACGGTGGCAACAGCTTGGAAAATGCGCCCAGATAAATAACATTTCCACCCGAATCCAATGCAGAAAGCGTTGCGAGCGGCTTTCCTGTATAACGCAGTTCGCCGTCATAATCGTCCTCGAAGATGACAGCACTGTTCTGCTGTGCCCATTGCAGCAATTGTACACGTTTCTGATGGGTCAGGCTGGTACCCGATGGAAATGAATGGGATGGTGAAATATACAGCATATTTGCTTGCGATTGTGTAAGCTGATTTAAATCAATGCCATATGCACCGCCGCGAATAAATACCGTGTCATAGCCATGGTCAGCAAACACGCGAAAGCCTTTGCGGAAACCAGGATCCTCAAAGGCTATGCGTTGACGGCTTTTATCAAATATCTCGCACAAAATACCGAGCAGGCTCTGAATGCCGGCACTGATAACAACTTGTTCTGCTGTAGCATATACACCACGTCCGGCGGATAAATAACGCGCGATCTGTTCGCGCAGTGCGCGTTCCCCTTGATTTTCACCATAACCGAGGAACGGATCACTGTCCATCATAACCGCACGAGACAACTTGCGCCAAATATCGAAATCAAACAGCTCCGGATCCATGCGATGACCCGAAAAATCATACTGGCACAGTTCCGGCTGCGGTTCGGGTTGAACGGTCTGACAGGCTGGCGGGCGATGTGGGATATCGTTGACATAATAGCCGCTCTGTGGGATACAATTGACAATGCCATCCGCACATAAATGTTCATAGGCAGTTTCCACTGTGGTACGGCTGACTGCGGAATCATGCGTCATTTGTCGGATCGATGGCAGCCGTGTCCCAGGTGCAAGCCGTCCGGCTTCAATTTCCTCTCGAATTTGGCGATACAACCGGAGATACAGCGGTTCACTCATGTTTCTATCCGCTCCTCTCCTGGTTCATGTACCAATCCCACGGCATGTGCCAGTATTTCCTGGCAAACTGCATTGTCCTGAATCTCCGGATATGGTATCGTAGGTTGCGGCGCACCGTCATGATGCCGCAAGGATTTCCCCATCCAGATGACATCCCTCCACTGCCCAAATTTATACATGCTGTTGTGATACGCCCCCATACGCTCAAATCCCATGGACATATGAAACGCCATGCTGCGCGGATTGGGACAAGTAATGCCCACATAGATGCTATAATACCCCTGATATGCCAAAATCTCAAACAGCGCAGTATACAGTGCAGATGCAATACCACAACGTTGATAGCCTATACGCGTATAAATTGAAGTCTCACAGGACCACTGATACGCAGCGCGTTTGCGATGTGGAGACGCATAGCCATAGCCAACAATTTGCCCGTCAATTTCACAGCACAGCCATGGCATTTTCGCAGTATATGTGCGAATGCGGTCAAGGAACTCATCCAGGCTTGGCGGCTCATATTCACTTGTCACTGTAGTGTGAATGACATATGGCGCATACAATCCCAGCATTTCCTCGGCGTCTGCCTCTGTCGCGGGACGGATAATGATTTGATTCAATACTGAAACTTCCTTACTTGCATAAATACTCTGCTTTCCTCATGCGCTCCGCAGCGATTGATCCGGTATAACGAAAATTTCCCGTTATGGGGCGCTTTGATTGGACAAAATCATTTTATCACAGCAAAACGTCCATTGCAAACAATTATGCAAGCTCCTGACATATTTCCCCGCTTGATTAAAATTCCTTTTTTGCCCGAATGCTGACAGAGATGCCAACCGACACAGGCAGCAGTGCGAGCACGGCAATCACACTGCCTGCTATAATGTATTTCATCGAAATATCGAGCACAGCGAGCTGCTCCAACGCTGCGTTTTCCACAAGCGCACCAAATGCACCCAAACCTGCAAAGAACGCCATGAACAGGACAAGCATGATAATCCGTCCTTTTTCAGGACCAAAACGGTACATGATCGGAACCAGAAGCTCCATATACAGCATAGCCCCCAACAAGCTAAATAAAAACGACATCGTCCATTGTGAGAAATCAAACCCGGTATTTTGTGAGGCAAATGAAATAGCTCCTAACACGATGCTCGACACAACGCCTGCGGCAATGCATATGCCTATCGAGCCATACCGCGCCAGAACCAACTGCCGGATATTTACGGGCAGCACCGCTGTATAGCGATCCCAGTGATACGTTTCCTCATAATTAAACGATGCAATACCAAACATTGCGCTGACAAAAACAAACATATAAGAAACGATACTCCCAATGTCATTGACCATGCTGAGCACAGCGATAAATACCAAATATACGGCAACAAAGCCGCCTTTCACACCGCAACAGATTTGCAGCAAATCGTATTTGATCAGACCTGGCATGTTTCTTTTCCCCCTTCCAACAACACGAGGATCTGTTCAATATCTGTGCGGTCGCACACCAGATCCGGATATTTTTTCCTCATTGCCGCATGGTCTTTACACAACGCCTCAAACGAATAGGTCCTGCGCCGCAATCCTAAAATATCAGCTCGATCAATCTGTGCCAACTGATCCGGGCTTCCTTTGAGTATGCAATATTCATCCAACAGAACGTCTTTGTTCTCATCCAGTTTCAAACTTCCATCGGATAGGATCAAAATACGATCTGCAATGCGGTCGAGATCGGTTGTGATGTGGGTGGACAACAGCACAGCATGCTGTCCATCCTCAATAAACTCCCAAAGATCATCTAAAATTTCACCGCGCGCGACGGGATCCAACCCACCCGTTGGTTCATCCAGCAGCAACAACTTTGGGCTGTGTGCCAATGCCGCTGCGATGGATAGCTTTTGTTTCATACCGCGTGAAAATGTCTTGATTTTCTTGTTTATCGGCAGACCGTAGCGCTCACATTGACCCAGAAACATATCGGATGACCAATTGTCATACACCGATCGAAACACACAATCCATATTTTTCACCGTTAAAAGCTCACTGAAACAGCACTCGTCATAAACCATACCGACATGCTGCATCACATCTGCACCAGGTTGCTCACCCAAAATGCGAATGCTGCCGCCCTCCGGATGCACTGCGCCGACGATGCTTTTTAGGGTAGTCGTTTTACCCGCGCCGTTGCGTCCAACAAGTCCGGTAATCGTGCCCATCGGCAGCGAAAAACTGATGTTCTTCAGCGTAAATCCGGGATATGTCTTATACATCCCATTCACTTCCAATGCGTTCATATATCTTTGCCTCCATACAGTTCATGCAGACAACCGATCATTTCTTCCTCGGTGATGCCCGCCCCTTTTGCAATTTCAACCGCCTCGAGCAGTGCTGTCTCTACGCGTCGATACTGTTCCTCACGCAACGCCTGCCGATTCTGAAGCGCAACATAAGTCCCCCGTCCCGGTATTGTCTCCACAAAGCCATCCCGCTCCAGCTCCTCATATGCACGTTTTGTTGTAATCACACTCACACGCAGATCTTTGGCCAGCGTGCGAATCGATGGCATCTGTTCACCTGCCTGCCGTACACCGATCAGAATTTCTGATTTAATTTGTTCGGTGATCTGTTCATAAATGGGTTTCCCGCTAGAGGTTGACAGCACAATGGCCATGCATATTCACCTCCATACCTATGCTGTATATATTTTATATATACAGTATATACAGAATATACACAGTTGTCAACCCATCCGCACAAAAAAATACAGCCACACCAAACCGTGTAGCTGTAAGCGGATTTTGTTATCTTTTTCGATTTTTGAGCCAAATCCGGTATAAACCGTATAAAACCATGTCATCTATGCACCGTACCTGCTCACGCATACGCCCCGCAATGAGCGGCGCATCCATACCGGTCAGATATACGGTCAACCCGTCCCCCAACTGTTCCCGACATCTGCCGATCATACCGTCAACCATGCTTGCAGCGCCGTTGAGCACACCGGATGCCATCGCATCAACCGTGTTCTTGCCGAGCAATCGATGTTGTGGCAAGGTTAAGCTGATCGATGGCAACTGCGCAGCCTTTTCACGCAGCGCCTCCAATCCAATACGCACACCGGGTGCAATCACCGAGCCAACCAACACGCCTCGACTGTCCAGCGCAGTAAATGTCGTGGCCGTATTCATATCTACCACAAGTGCAGGCAGACGGTTCTGTGCTGCTGCCTCCACTGCCACACATACCAGATCGCTGCCCAATGCACGCGGATTTTCCGTCTGAATGCTCAAACCAGTTTTGACGCCGGATGATACACTTACCACTTCACAACCACACAAAATTTTCACTGCATCGTGCAATGCCGCATTGAGCGACGGCACAACCGAACACAATACGGCCCCATAAATTTCTGCTGATGCATAGCCGCGCAGATGCAATACGCTGTCAATCTGACAGGCATACTGATCCGCTGTATGTGTTGCCTCCGCCGCGATGCGCGCCACCGCGCGCAAATTCCCTTCCTCATCAAAACAGCCGAGGGCAATGGCTGAATTTTGTGCATTGATTGCAAGCAGCATGCTGTTTCATTCCTTTCGCTGTCTATGCTTGTCATTATATGCTGATTTGCTTCTGGTTGCAAGAGGAAAGCGCAGGTGCAGTTGATTTTCTGTCGCGCACCACAAGTCGATCTGCCAGCCCCATCAGCGGTGCGCTCAAAAAAAACCACAACATACTATACCGTGCACACACTTGTCCCGCAATGTTGAACAGTTCACCAGAATAATCCCAAACACGCATGCCCAATGCCAAATTAAACACACAGCCGAAGATAAATTCCACGCCTGTAATCGCTGCAGAACCTGCCACACAACGCACGGGTAAACTTTTCCCATGCAACTTGTCCGAAATACGTCCGAGCAAACCGAAACACACGCCACCCGCCAACGCCATTGACCAGTGTGACCAACCTCGCCAGAGATACTCGAGCAACGGATAGCCCCAACAACCCAAAGAAACTAAAATCACTGTTTTTTCCGTTTGTTTCACACAATATCACCCGGAAACAGTGTGCGCAAAATACAATCGGAATATTCGTTGGAATTTTGGATATGATATTATGGGTGAAAACAATTGAAACAGCAGCATGATTTCAGAGTAAAATATGGCACATCCGCCGGATTGCTGGTACGTCCACGATACCGTCCACGTCCGCCATCTGCCGGGTACAAACTGCGCTCCGGTTCTCTGGCACAGCAGCAGGTCAGATAACTGCCCTTTACGGCTCAGCAATTCCATTGTATAATAAGGGGGAAATCTCGAAATGATGAGGTGATTACAATGGGGCTGAATGCCACTCCTTCCTCTGAACGCGTACATATTGGTATTTTTGGCAAGCGAAATGCGGGAAAATCCAGCTTAATCAATGCCCTAACCGGTCAGGACCTTGCCATTGTATCCGATATCGCGGGTACCACAACCGATCCGGTCTCCAAGGCAATGGAATTGCTTCCACTCGGTCCAGTCGTGATAATCGACACACCGGGTCTGGATGACGAAGGCGAATTAGGTGCGCAACGCGTACATAAGGCATTGCAGGTAATGAACAAATGTGACCTGGCTGTTGTCGTCATCGACGCCGTCGAAGGTCAGACGGAGGCGCATACGCAACTGCTCGCACGCCTGGCTGCCAAACATATCCCACATGTCATCGCTATGAACAAATGCGACCTTTTGACTTCTGTCCCATCGGATACCGAAACGATACGCTATGTCAGCGCGGCAAATGGTACAGGTATTTTTACACTCAAGGAAAAAATTGCACATCTTGTGCCGTCAGGCAACAACGGACGGCACATCGTGGGGGACTTGCTGTCTCCAAACGATTTCGTCGTACTTGTGGTACCGATCGACTCCGCCGCTCCCAAAGGGCGCTTGATCCTGCCGCAGCAGCAAACCATCCGGGATATTCTCGAAGCAGGCGCAACATCTATTGTCTGTCGTGAAACAGAACTCTCTGCAACACTCGAAAAACTCGGTCAGCCGCCGCGCATGGTCATCACTGACAGCCAGGCATTTGCATCTGTTTCCAAAGATACTCCGGAAACTGTTCCATTGACGTCGTTCTCTATTTTATTTGCACGCTATAAAGGAAGTCTGGAACAAACGGTACGCGGTGTCAAAACCTTAGATACACTCATGGACGGCGATGCTGTCCTGATTTCTGAAGGCTGTACGCATCATCGCCAATGCGACGACATCGGTACAGTCAAACTACCGCGCTGGATTGCACAATACACCGGTAAAAAGCTCGACTATCACTTCACCAGCGGCGGCGCATTCCCCGATGACCTCTCACCGTATAAGCTCATCATCCACTGCGGCGGTTGCATGCTCAATGAGCGCGAAATGAAATATCGCCTTGCATATGCAGAAGACAGTGGCATTCCGATGACCAATTACGGTATTTTGATTTCGTATATTCACGGAATTCTGGCGCGCGCTGTCGAACCATTGGGTCTGAAGCTGTAAATACCAACGAATGGAATACAAACAAACGAGTGAAAAGCGGCTTGCTTTTCACTCGTTTTTGTCTGTCAGGAAATCAGCCCCCTGATATCATTTCCTTGATCCCCATCGTATCATTCTTTATCAAATCCCTTGACACGCGTCAGAATACCATTGTCCATCTCGCACACCGTATCACACAGCAATTCAATATCTTGTGCATTATGCGATGCCATTAAAATTGTCTTTCCCTTTTCGCGCAGATGCAGCAGGCAATCACGGATTTCTTGCACGCCGTGTTTATCCAAACCATTCATTGGCTCATCCAAAATCAATAGATCCGGATCTTCCATCATCGCCTGCGCCAATCCCAGCCTCTGGCGCATGCCAAGAGAATATTTCCCCACATGTTTTTTATCCTCTGGATCCAATCCTACAAACCGAATGCTCTCATAAATCTGTTCTTTACCGATTTTATCCCTCAGCTTTGCAAGAAATTTTAAATTATGATATGCACTGTAATTGGGCAAAAATCCGGGCGATTCGACAATCAATCCCAAATCCGGCGGAATATCCACATCTTTGCCGACCTGTTGACCACGGACATAGATTTTTCCCGACGTAATGGGAAGAAATCCACAGATACATTTAAACATCACAGTTTTTCCACAACCATTTCGTCCGACAATTCCATGTATCTTCCCTTGTTCAAAAGAAACTGTCACATTTTTGAGGACAGACACGTTTTTAAAGTCCTTACAAAGCGAGTCAATTTCAATAATATTTTGTTTCACAACCCGTTCCTCCCCTCAAAATGATTTGACAACATCGATGGGCTTGCGCCGGATTGACAGCAGGATAGCGATAACCAGCACAACATTGAGCAGCATACTGACAGCAAAAACATATGCCCACGATGGGGATTCCGCTGTATTTTTACCGATTACCTGCAAATTCACCCAAGAAACCGGTGAAACATACCGTAGGCGGCGCCAGTACATGATACCCATCCCCATCTGTTCCACAAAATGTCCCAACCCGACGACTACGCCCGCCAGGATGATTCCGGCTTCCCGGCGCATCCACAGATTGCAAAAGAAAATGAACAACCCAAGAAATGATGTCACGAGCCACGTAATTCCCCCGCACAACAAAGTCGCTTCCAAAGGGGAATATGTTTGCAACACCAATTCCGGCAAAACATCCATGGAAACAAGCGTCGACGCATGCGACTGCGTCAAGGTGCGGAGCACGCGCCCCCACTCCAAGCTGAACTCAATATGAGGGAACAACAGCAACGCGCAGAGAACGGTACAAAGCAAATAGAAGACCGCACTTGCCGCAAAAATGTACAAAATTTGTCCGATCGCCCAGCGCTTTTTGCCCGTGCGCACGATGATAAACTGTTGTTGCTCGTCCAGAAACGGTGCGTCGCAAAAGAGCAAAACGGGGAGCAGCATGACCCACAGGCGGTGATTGAGCTTTGTCAACAGAAGCGGCATCAACCAGATGGTGCAATCGACATCGTACTGTTGGCAAAACATGCGGATGCTGGACGCAAAATTGAGGGAGGCAAACACAATAAACAGGATGAAAACCATCCATATGCGCATGCTCTTGCTCCATTTGCGGAATTGATTGGTCATACAGCGCAGGCTAGCCACGATAAAACCCCCTTTCTGCACAGCATATAAACAACAGACCTTCCGCTAAGATCAGCACAGTCCAGGCGAACAGGATGTACGCAAATGTAATCAGCGGTTCCGTTTCCCAAATGGAAATCACGCCTATCGTCATGGTACAGACTGACAACAGCGCTGGCAGTTGTAAGATTTGCGCCAGAGACGAGAACATAAAATACAGGACAAACGGCGACATAATCGTTACAAAGACATTGCGCGTGTAGTGCGAAACAATCAGCGCCATGACAGCAAAGCCAGCCGCAGCAATGGCATAGATCGCTGCATCCGCTGCGAAATACAGCCACGGTTTTCCATCAATCCAAAGCGCAATCCCTTGTTCGGATGCAGGTATGCCGTCAACCATAGGATACCGCAGCAACAGCATGAGAACAAACAAAATCTTTCCCAAAAACACAGCAAAAAAACCGGAACAAGCTGTGAGGATGACCTTGGATTGCAGATAACTGCGCAGGCTGCTGCGCACCACCAGCGAATAGATATATCCATACTCTTGATCGTGCAGGTAAGCAGCCGCATAGGGAATGGCTCCGCAGACAAACACCAACTGTATGTGGCTGCCAAACGCCAACAGGCTGACAATGTCCGCAACACTGTTGTCCATATTGTCCCAGCTGCAATTCATCCAACAGGCGGCCGTCGTGCACAGCAAAGCGATCCAAAAAGCCTTGCCGCACAGCGCCCGCTCCGCATCGATGCGGAGATTTTTTATCAATTTCATACACACCTCCCTGTTCTGTCTTCACGCGGAAAAAGCAATCCCGGAGAACTGCATCCGCCGTCCCCCGGGAACCGTCCACCCAACCGGACACATCATAACAACCATTCAGATATTTGTACAACCGTCTCCTGTGCCGCGTTTCAAAAACGCATCACGGCGTCCATTCTTTGCCTCTCACGACAAGAGGATCTCGCCGGTGATAGCGTCGATAAAGATCGGGTCAAAATTTTTCTCTTCCTGTTTGCTGTCCATAAAAGAGGGCTGGACCACCCAGGCGGGAACCATGACGCTCGTCCCTTCTTCCATGTCCGGTTGGGTCGGGACATACTGAAAGTAGATGTGATGGATGTAAACATCGTCCGTTAGAACCAGTTCTTCATAGTGCTGTTTCACCGCGGACATCGCCTGATCCAGTGTGATGACCTGGTCGTGCTGTTCGATTGTCTCTAAAAGATTGTAATGGCAAAACGCATATTCAAACGAGACGATTCCATTTTTGGTATATATGATGTCAAATCTCGCTGCGTTCGTGCCCTTGTCTCCAAAGAATACATCGTAGAAGGTGTACGGGATGTTCTGATATCCGGTCTGGAATATCATGAAGTAGGCGTCCAGGTTGTCCCGATCCCACTTTGTGTAGTCGAGAAGTCCGCGCGCCACCTCATCTTCTACCACTTCGTTCATCAGATCCCCGTCCATCGAATAGACTTCCGCTTCCCCGACTGGATGCAGGTCCCATTCGGCTAGCTGCTGAAGAACCGTCTGCACTGCTTCCTCCCGGCTCATGAAATCCCGATCCTCCGGTGTGCTCACCTGCAAAACAACATTGCTTTCCGGTGTGCGTGCCAAATCATAACTGAACGACCAAGACGTTTCGGTAAAATCCACCACATTTGTCCAGGACACATATTGAAACCCCGGAGACTTGATGACGGCAAAATTTCTCGTTCTTGCTTTTCCTTCCTCGGTGTAATAATTGGTGTGCATGAATTGTTCATCATACTCCTCTTTGATATCCTCCTGGCAGGTAGAGAAGAAGAAGGTTTTCATGTCCTCCAATACGTCGTCGTCTGGGAGGGACATCTGTACCCGCACGATGTCATACTGGGAGATCTCACTCATATCGGGGATTTCGGCGTCCACTTTGACGCCGTCGCACAGTGTCCCGCTGACATGATCCTGCGTATATTCCAGATCGGTTGCGCCCAGCTCGGGCAATTCCGCCGTTTGATCTTCCCCGCGGCAGGCGCACAGCCCGCAGACCATCGCTCCGGCGAGCAGTGCGGCGCTCAAACGGTACAACAAAATTCGATATTTTTCCATATTACGCTCCTTTCCCGGACGCAATGGGTAAAATCTCATTTTTCCAAACAGAATTGTTCCGATTTATCACTGACAAAAGCTTACCATACTATACTTTTCGCATCAATGTATATAACGCAAATTTCATTTAATTTCCATTTTTGTCCATTTGGTTTATCGAAAAATCACAAACATTTTTCCATGATAAAATTCGTCAGCGCAATTCCATTGCGAATCACCTGATTTTCCCTAATCACACGATAGCCTCTGCCAAGAAAAAACGGCTTGGCCGTAATGGATGCGTGCGTGATGATTTGATTCACATCCACAGATCGTTCCAGACGATCACAAAGGGCTGTTGCAATCCCTTGTCTCTGATACTCTCTGTGCACAAACAATCGATCCAAATACCCGGTTAAATCGATATCACCAAAGCCGATCAAACAACCGTCCTGAACAGCGACCAGTGTAATATGTTCTGACAGTGATCGATCCCATTCCCGTAAATCCATCTCCCCCGATGCCCATGCATCCAACTGTTCGTCTGTATAATCCGCCGCATTGACTGTATGAACTGTTTGATAAAATAATTTTGCCAATGATTTACCATCCATTGATTGATACGTCCTGATAATCATACATTTCTCCTGTCATTTGAACGGGTGCCCCATCTGACCTGTATAAGTGCAACCGTACATGAAAAAAGGCACGCTTTCACACGTGCCTGATGTTTATGGTTCAATTTTGTTATGGATTTGCAAGCACGCCGATACCCAACAAACCCGGACCCGTGTGCACCGCCAGCGAAGCTGCAATCTGACCTTCCACTATAATTTTGCCCTTTTGAATTGCCTCCTGCAACTTTGGCTTGACCTGCGCCGCAGTTTCTGCCGCCGCACCATTCATCAACGCCAGCCATGCCGAACCGCCGCCAGCCTTTGTTGTTGCATGTTCAATAAGTTTACTGATGCCAGCTCTTGCCCCGCGGATTTTTTCCACAGTATAGTAAATGCCCTCTTCATTGCATGAGATAATCGGTTTGATCTTGAACAGGCTGCCGACAACCGATGTCACGGCGCCGATACGCCCGCCCTTGCGCAAATATTCCAATGTATCCATATAGAAAAATACCTTGGAATCTGCGACTTTCATCGGAAGTTTCTTACATACTTCCTCAAAAGAAATACCCTGTTCCAACTGAACCGCCGCCCACATCGCAAGCAGTCCGGCGCCGATTGAAATATTTTTCGTATCTAATACGAACGAATTGAACTCCGGATGCTCATCTAACACCAATTTTGCTGTCTGGCAGGTACTGCTCAAGTTGCTCGAAATAAACACACCGAGAATATTTTCATAGCCTTGTTCCTTGAGATCTTCCAGTGCAGTATAAAAATCTTGCATGACCGGCGTAGAAGTATGTGGAATTTGCTCTGGAAAACGCCGATATACTTCAGCAGCAAGTTCCACACTGTCCGCATGGCTTTCTGTCCCGTAAGAAATGCGAAGCGGAAGCACCTTGATCTGATATTGTTGTACAAATGACTGCGGAACATCGCAACCCGAATCCACAAGAATTGCCGTCTTTTTTTCTCTCATCGTTCGTCCCTCACGAAAAATAGTTTTGATAACTATATTCAACAGTATTGCATAACGTTGTGTATTTGTCAAGAGCTATTGTCACTCGGTATGTATATTCCCCGTTTGCTGCTCGTACTTTTTGATGATAAAATGACAACATTCATCGGATTGCCACAGGTATCCGACTGATTTTGGACTTTTCTGTCAATCAGCGTTTCTTTTTCATATCAACAATATTAAATTTTTCTCGCTTGATGATATACAATCCCGCCAAAAATATATAGATTGCCGCCCCAACCGTTACATGCAGTCCCAACGCCAATATGTCATTCTCCGGAACCGGCATAAAGTGGATACACAAAAACATGACAACGCCCATCATCGCGAAAACAAATTCCCATTTCACATATTTTACCAAACTGAGTGCATGTCTTACACACAATATCTGGTACATACACACCACCGTCTCTGCACAAATGGTTCCAATCGCAGCGCCGACCGCATGCAATCGAGGGATTAATAACAGATTGATGATAAGATTCACGATAGCACCCAGGATCACGGAAATGAGATAAACGGTGTCTTTCTTATTGGGGATTAAATATTGCGTCCGAACGACATTGGCACACCCTCGAAATACAACTGTGACTGCCAAATAACACATAACTACGCCGGTTTGGATAAAATCTTCTCCATAATAGACAACCGAAAACTCTTTTGCGACGGCAAAAACCCCAAACATGACTGCATTGCCATATGCCAGCACCACAAGCATTGTTTTGTCCAAATACTGCTTGCTTTCATCTGCTTTGTTTTCTGCAACGAGCGCGGATATCCGAGGTAACATGACTGTTCCAATGGCGGCAATCGTAGCGACTGTAACGGTTATAATTCGTTCCGCATTCTCATAATAACCGACTTGTTCCATCGTGCTCATATACCCCAGGAACACCTTATCCATGATATTATAAATGCTAATCGCAATGACAGGGATAAATAAAATAAGATTCGGTTTGAAATGCGCTACAACATTCTTTAACTTGGGTCGCTGTATGCGTACCATGCTCTTTAAAAAGGGCCATAGATACATCTGGCTTGCCAAAAATCCCAAAGACATAATCCCGACATAAACATAGATGTCATTCCTGTCACGCACAAAGACAAAAATAGCAATAACAGTTAACACCTTGATAACAGAATTACGGACGACCGTGAGTTTGAATTTTTCCATTCCGAAGAAAAACCAATTGATATTAAAGACCGAGGAAACAACCGTACATGTCATGATAAGGGCTGCCATTTTATCCAACGAAAAGAAAAATGTATAAATTAAATATGCAGAAATACTTACTGCGAAACAGATAAGCTGCATGCAGTATATCTCACAGAACAATCTGGATCGCTCTTCATAATCATCTTGCACGGCTGCAATTGCCCGGTTTCCATAATTGGTCAATCCAAGCAGTGTAATATATGTAAAATATAGTGCCATAGAGTGAGAAAAAGAATAAATACCCACACCTTCTGCCCCGATGACTCTGGAGAGATATGGCGCTGTGATCAGCGGTAAAACAATGGCCAATATTTGATATGCCAAATTATACGCAATATTTTTCTTTACGTCGTTCATTCCCAAACCTTTCCAATCATTGCATGAACAATCAAATTTCCCTGAACATTCGTTGATAGATGGTCTCCCGCCATATCATTTCTTAAACATAATATGCCAATTATGCGGGTAACAAATAAATCTCGGATTCCATCTCCAGTTCGATCCCAAAAGCTGAATGAAATCAATGGTTTTCCCATGCTTCCATAAAACATATGGAAAACTGAGTTGGTCTCTCATGGTATAGGTATTCACCTGTTTCCACCAATCCTGCATCATTTGAATACATTCTTCATCATTGTGCCTTCTCACAATAACAGAAAACTCTCTCAAACCAAACTTCTCCGGAAACCCTTCCGCTTTATAAGCGCTCATCTGATTGCGAATTTTTTCAATAGACGCATTATTTTGACATATATTAAATCTCGCTTCTGTATATATGCAATCGTGCAGCGGATTTTGAAACATTCCCATGATGTGCTCTTCATCCAAACGATCGACAAGCGGAACCATATCCGCAGCAATCTGTATGTTTCCATCCACCCAAATAGAATATTCATATTGTGGAAAAAGGATATGTGGCATCATTTTGCAGAATTTTGATTTGTGATAGCCATCCATATCTTCAAAGCCTGGAATCGAACCAACGTCAAGTTTATTCCATATACTATTTTCTGGAATATCCTGATCCGTAATCGCATAATAATCACACTTTTCGCTGTGATATAACGGTTCAATGAGCGGATCATAGTTTCCAAAAATAGAAGTATAGACCGCTATTTTACCATGTATGATTTTTCCCGTGGATTGATAATCCAATTCATATGTATGGTCAAAAGAATATGGAAGGCGGTGATCCCTCACGGTCATGGGACGAAAAAACGCTTTTGTTTTCAACCAGACTTTTTCCGCTCCCTGACTGTGAATGGTTGCAATATCACGAAGAAGTTTTATAAATTCCAACAGCTTTTCTTTTGTTCGGAACAGTCGCATATAATTTTTATTTGCATAGCGATTATCCCGATAATATGCATTCAACTTCATCAAATTTTTGCTTTGACTGCTCTCTTTATATGATTTCATCTGTATGATCTCTTCTATACCTTTATTTTACGGAAACGTTTTTTTCTGCGGCGTACTGGTTGTGAAATATCAAGCCCTATTTTTCGACTCATTGGAAGTTGGCTCTGGTATTTCATCCGCAAAGCCAATATAATCAGCAGCAGACTGGTGACGGTGTTGGTCTGAGTGAAACACTGGGTATATGCCATCGTGCAAAACAGAATGGCAAATACACAGATCGTCAATATTGTGTTTCCTTTTCTATTGACTCCACATATAATGCCCATTGCCATTCTCAGATAACACGAAAATTGTAAAATAACATACCATATGCCGCCCAAAAAAAGAAATGCGCCCAAATCTGCCTGACCAAAATGGTTATATCCCAAGTATCCACTTTTATACAAATAATTGCTTCCAAACCCAGTCCCGAGGAACCAGGTGGACGGTGTTGTGATCGCATCAAAAATCATAGATATTCGTTCTTTGCTTCCGTTTGCTGAATTTCCCATGGACACGGCATCATACATGATATCAAACAGGATGAATACATTCTTATCCAAAAACTCACGAAACGCAGGAATTATCATATAGCAGACACAAAGCATAATTGGAATTATACACAACAAAAGAACAATCCGATTCATTTTTTTGCGTAGTACATGAGAAGAATCTCCAAGCCAGTAAACCAGGATTGCCAATGGAAACAACAGGAAAAGTGCTTTGTTATCATTGTTGAGTGCAATGATTATCGCCATCGCCGTAAGCACAACGCAATATAGTGTCAGGATATTTCGCAGTATATGATTATGTATTTTCTTTCTATATGCTAAATTATATAATGTGATAAAAATAGTAAACAAACAAACAACATGTGTAGATGAATATGCGAACAATCCAGAAATCAGATCTTCATAAAACACGAGCTTATTTTTGGTATCATTCAAATTTACAGCATTGATCGAATATGGAATGGCAATCTGGATACTCATGACAATAAGATTGATAATCATGGTAATATTGAATAAAAGAAAGCATTTTTCCAGCAATGAATCGATAAGCGCCGGTCTGTTTTTACATATAAAATAAATATAATACGCATACACAAACGGATAGAACTGCATCAGAAAATTACTTTGCACATTTGCAAACACAAATGTATCCGAAAGCAGAGAACTCAATATATATAAAACCATCAATCCACAAGCTCTCGCTAAAATGACCTGAGACTGTCTGCCCGCTAAAAAAATCAGTCGAAACAAAATCAATACGACTACAATCTTATTTAAAATCAGTCGATATCCTAAAAATTCCAGTATTACCAACTGAAAGTATATCAACGCCAGCAATGCAATATCTATAAAATCATTTTTTTTAATTCTTATTCTTATTCTCAACTCAAACACCTCAACCGTCATCCACTTCATTTTGCATTACGATTGATCTTAAAACTCTGTTATGCATTTCCAAACAATATTTTAACTGCATTCAAAAGTTCATGTTTTGTCGCGCTTTTTTTTATTACAAGGGTGATCAAAATCGCACATAATTGCATTCTCGCCGCCACGCTATCCCGATATTTTGCAACCATTTGTGCATACCGGCGTCCTTGTTCGCTCATTCCATCAACGATTTTCAACAGTTCGGCGCATTGATCTCCAATGGAGATGGTACGCCTTTGTGTAATCCATTTGACTTTTTCTCTGGCTCTGGATAAACCTGAATGATTGATCTTTGCGCCTATTACATTGTTTCCATGTTGCCGATACAGCATACTGACATAATTGTCATATAATATGCTCCCACCGCATACCGCACACACTGCACAGATATAATTGTCGTGCATCAATATCTTTTGCGGTGATTTTCCACATCGTATGATATCAGCCAGCGCCTTGTTGATCACCATGGTACATCCCAATACATTACAACTGCACAATGCCATCAAAATAGAAGGTCTTTGCTCACCATGATAAACCGTACCGCCCAATGAATGCAATTGCCCATCAACCAGTGCAGCATTTGCATAATATACCGCCGGTTGTATGTTTCCATCTAAGACGGATATGGCATGAGATAATTTATCACAATTCCAAACATCATCCTGATCGGCAAAAGAATAATAATCCGCTTCCGGCGCATAAATCAAAAGATTCATAAAACTTTTTGCCGCGCCAAGATTTTCTCCGTCTCGATACCATTGCAGCTTTCCCTGCCTGCTATAGTTTTCCAATATATCACATGTTTTGTCCGTGGACATATCATCTCTTACAACCAGCGTCACGGCACAATCCTTTTGATTTAAAATACTTTCAATCTGTTCTTCTATATACAGTTCCCCATTGTATGTAGACAGCAAAACAACGACATTCATCTCATATCCCCCTTTCCTGCAATCTATTGCACAAAGTCCAATGTAAGCATATGTCCCAATGTAAAGTCCCAATCCTCCGGCTCAAAACCGTCAAAGCCACTGGCTGGATATAATGTAATTTCTCCGAAATAAACTGTACCATCAACTTCATAAAAGTCAACCCGTGCAAAATTTGTTGTGTGTGCCAATTGATAGGCAAGCTGGCACATAACATCCAGATTTTGGGGCTTTCGGATGTATTTATGGGAATTCTGTGTTTTTAAACGCCGGATATCCAAATGGTTCCAATTCACATCAAAAAAATCTTCCGTCAATCCATCTTTGCCGAATCGGTCGCTGCATACCAAGATGATCTCTGTTTTTCCCTGAAATGTAAACAATTTATAATCCTGAATACCAGTAAAAGGATCTGACTCATTGCCAGCTTCGACATTTACATGTGACGCATCTATATATTGTTCAGCGATGATTTGAGGTCGAATATCCTGATAGGGCCATTCTCTTCCAATCCAATAATAATTTTTTCTCAAAGCACGGGTTAATTTTTTTCTGGCAGCTTGCTTATTCCATCGTTTTTTATCTTTGCAAATGACAATTCCCCCACTGTCATGCGTACATTTTAACACAAATTGATCTGGCAGCCGGTCAAAATCAATGTCATCAAATGAATCCCATACGCCAAGTGTCGGAATGATGTATTTCTCTCCAATCAGCCCTGCAACATATGATTTTACCTTGTATTTATCAACCAATGTGCGATACAGTGGATTGCGGTCATGCAGTTTTAACCATTGCAATTTCTCATTATATGTCACAGGGTGATCCAAATTTAATTTTTTTCCGAACATGCAGCGATACATCAACTTGAGATACGTGCGGTCATCCAGAAAATGAAATCCTCCTCGCATCCCAATGGAAAACAGGATGCGTTCCGGATGCAAAATGATATCCTTCCATTTCATGATCTGTTCCCTCAACCCTCCAGAACCTTTCGGACTTGATTCATATGTTTTTGTTCCGCATAGTCCTGTTCACATTTTTTCCGCGCTTTTTTTCCGAGTTCTTGGCTCAATCCTTCGTCGAGAATGAATTTTCTGAGTTTTTCAGCCAATTGTGCTGAATTTTTGGGTTCAAACAACATACCAGTTTCATTATCTACGATAATTTCAGCAAGACTTCCAATTTTTGACGCAACCACCGGTTTGCCATGGGCATAGGCTTCAATGACTGTATTGGGCATATTTTCATACCAGATTGCCGGACAAACAACACATGTGGATCGATCAATCAAATGCGCAAGCTCCTGACCATGTTTGAAGCCTGTAAATACGACTTTTTCTTCCAAACCATTTTCTACAATAGCATTCCAAATGACCTGATCTTCGGAAGAATCTGAAATTGTTCCTGTGATTTTCAACACATATTCCGACTCTTTCAAATATTTCATGGCTTCAATAGCATACATCACACCCTTCTGGTGCGCCATTCTGCCCAGGAAAAGAAAATACTTATCGTTTTCATAACACGGTTGAATCGATACGCTGTCAATAAATGTCGGAACGCAAGTGATCTTTTCCGGGGCAATGCCACCTTCAATCAATTTATTTCTGGAAAATTCACAAGTTGTGATATACTGATCTACTTCATCAAAAATATGTATTTTATTATACAGCTTCATAGCAAAAATTCGCAAATACGTTCCCATTTTGGAGCCTTTTACACAGCGATGCCGTATTGCTTTGGTGTAATCGCCATGTATACACGCCTCACAAATTTCATTCTCACACAAGAAATCATATTTGGCACAAAACATGAAGAAATCAGAAATTCTGTGTACGACGCGGACACCTTCTTTTTTCGCTGCCCGGATAATTGATGGCGACAGATGATTGACTTCATGTAAAATATATACAGCATCCGGTTTGGTATCTCGAATCAGTTTTCTCAATCTATGAGCTGCATCATAATTCCAGACAGTTGCACGAACCATGCCAATCAAATTTTTCAACGAATGTTTTGTATCGGAATACATCAAAGCATCTGCACGAGGCTTTGCAAAATATCGGCTATATGATGTTTTTTCATTTTGTGGGTTATCAACGGAAAATGGGATGATTTCTATGCCCATCTTCTGCGCAGCGGACATGAATTTAAACATATATTTTTCCGGTCCGCCAGCAATGAAATACCGGTAATTTGCAATGATAATTTTCATGTCTCTTCTGTACTTCCTTTTTCTTCTCAATCCCGCTGAAAAATATCGCGTGTATATACTTTCTCTTTTACATCATCCAGACAACTGTCATACCGATTGGCAATGATAGCTTGACTCATTCTTTTGAATGTATCGAGATCATTGACAATCTGACTGCCAAAGAACGTCCCGCCGGCTTCCAATGTCGGTTCATAAATAATCACTACCGCTCCCTTTGCTTTGATGCGCTTCATGACACCTTGAACAGAACTCTGACGAAAATTGTCTGAATTGCTTTTCATGGTCAGGCGATATACACCGATAATCACTTCTTTTTCCCGATTTGCATCATAACTGCTGTTTGCCTCATATGCACCGGCAATTTCTAACACACGATCTGCAATAAAATCCTTTCTTGTCCGATTGCTCTGTACAATGGCTTCGATCAGATTTTCCGGCACATCCGCATAGTTTGCCAACAATTGCTTGGTATCTTTCGGCAGACAATATCCACCATATCCGAAACTCGGATTGTTATAATGGCTTCCAATGCGAGGATCGAGGCATACCCCTCGAATGATCTGTCGAGTGTCCAATCCTTTCATTTCTGCATAGGTATCCAATTCATTGAAATAACTGACACGCAGGGCCAAATATGTATTGGCAAATAACTTCACTGCCTCGGCTTCGGTGAAGCCCATGAACAATGTATCAATATTTTTTTTAATAGCCCCCTCCTGAAGCAATCCAGCAAACGTATGTGCCGCTTCAACCAAACGAGGATTATTCATATCTGTACCGACAATAATGCGGCTTGGATACAGATTATCATACAGCGCCTTCGATTCACGTAAAAATTCAGGGCTGAAAAGAATGTTCTCACTGCCCATTTTCTCGCGAATCGAGACCGTATATCCAACCGGGATGGTACTTTTAATGATCACGATGGCTTGCGGTGCATACATCAAGATCTGTTTGATGACTGTTTCCACAGCAGATGTGTCAAAAAAGTTCTTCTTGGAATCATAATTGGTAGGAGTGGCAACTACCACAAAATCAGCATCTTTATATGCCTGTTCAGCGTCTAACGTTGCAGTTAAATCCAATTGTTTCTCAGCGAGATAAGCTTCAATCAATTCATCTTGAATCGGGGATTTACGATGATTGATCCTCTCCACTTTGTCGGGCATGATATCTACAGCATATACTTTGTAATGTTGGGACATCAGGATTGCCATCGACATGCCCACATAGCCGAGACCAGCAACGGCAATTTTCAAATCTTTATTCATGAATTTTTCCTTTACATATAAAATGCTTTGTACCACTCAGCAAATTTTCTCAGACCGTCACGCAGACTGGTACTGGGTTTGAAACCAAAATCCTGTTGCAACGCCGTCGTATCTGCATATGTAACCGGTACATCACCGGGCTGCATCGGAACCAATTCTTTGTGGGCTTCAAAATCATATGTTTCCGGCAGTACACCTGCGCGAACCAATTCCTGTTGGAGAATATCCACGAAATCCAATAAATTTTCCGGACTGTGGTTACCGATATTATAGACGGCATATGGAGGTATTGGCAACCCATCCTCTCCTTTTATTTTGTCTGGCGCTTTCTGCATCACGCGGATAACACCTTCGACAACATCGTCCACATAGGTAAAGTCACGTTTGCAATTGCCATAATTAAAAATCTGTATGCTCTTGCCTTGCCGCAGCTTGTCAGTAAAACCAAAATAAGCCATATCCGGACGACCAGCCGGACCATATACCGTAAAGAAACGAAGCCCTGTAGACGGGATATTGTAGAGTTTGGAATATGCATGAGCCAAAAGCTCGTTGCTTTTCTTGGTGGCAGCGTATAAACTCACCGGGGTGTCAACCTTATCCTCTGTGGAATATGGAATCTTTTGATTGGAACCATAGACAGAAGAACTGGAAGCGTATACCAAATGTTCTACACCGGGTGCACCATTATCATAACTATGGCGGCAGGCTTCCAAAATTGTATAAAACCCAATCAAATTCGATTCAATATAGGCATCCGGATTTTCAATGGAATATCGAACGCCCGCCTGCGCAGCCAAATTAACTACAACATGCGGCCGATATGTTTCAAAAATCATATGAATCAATTGCTTATCCGCAATATTCCCCTTCACAAATAGAAAAGAAGAATATTGAGATAACTCTTTTAATCTTTCTTCCTTTAAGCTCACATCGTAATATGCATTCATATTGTCGATGCCAATCACAGTTATATCTTCTATCTTCGCACAAAGCTGTTTGACCAGATTCGCGCCAATAAATCCAGCAGCCCCAGTTACAACGATTGTCTTCCCTTTTAAATGCACATTGCTCATGTTTATCACCATCCCTTTCGACTGCTCTCCTAAACGACTATCGTTTCTTTCTGCCCAACATCCACGGGAACCATCGGTTGATGATCTCCGCCGGAATGATCAGAATCAATGACATAACAAATGCGATCATAATGGCAAGCAAACTTGACAGCAATGGGTTTGCAAGAATCATAGAATACAGTGCACCTGCATATTTTTCTAAAACTTTTTCAATGACCGCATATACCTTTCCATGGAATGCAAAATAGACCAATGTATTTGCACCTACGAAATTGATGTAGCGATTGCTCTTCAACACCTTACACAACGAAATAACCGCAACAATCCCCAACAGGTTTCTCGCATATTGGACGAATACAATCCCCCATCCCATCGGGTCAGGGATATATGCCACAATCAAATATGCAATCCAAACAACACATCGATTGATTAAGGTGTTTTTATCATCAAACCATTTTTCAGCATACTGTTTGAAATAATAGCCAAGCACCATCCAGAGCATCGCTTGAAACATGTATTCTATATGCCATGGCAATGCATTATTTCCCCAGGGAAATAAATCCTCTGGAACAACCCGTGTATACATCACAGAAACAATGGATAATAAAATAGATATGCCGATTGCTTTTCGCGGCTGATTCCAATGAATCACAAAATAAAACGGAATAAACGCTACAAACAAAGCCGCAACAAACCAAATGCCATCTCCGCATCCGCGAATTTGAAGAAAGTTAAAAAGCAATTCCCTGGGGGTATCTCGTTCCCCTTTCAACGTCACAACAGCGGAAAGTAAGATGTTGAAATTGCTGAAAATCAGCCATGGAACAAATAAACCTCTGATTTTTTTGATAAGATGTTCTTTAAAACGCTTCGGCTGTGTATACACATATCCAGAGAGGAAGAAAAAAACAACGAGAAAAAACGGTCCATAAAATTTATGTAAGCCTTCAGAACCGCTCTGCAAATGTGATAACAGGACACACATAATGCAGATATATTTTCCAATATCTACCCATTCAACTCTTTTTTCCATCATGTTTATCACCGAATTTCCGAGAAGACCTCGGCATATCTGGAAGCAATAAAATCCCAGCTATATGCTGAGGCAATTCTCTTTCTTGCTTTTTGGGCATATGCAGCAACTTCCTGCTTACTGAGTTCATCCGCCCGGTCAATCAATGCCGCCAAATTCCCCTTCTTTTTATTCCAATAAATCGCCGCATCCTGCGCAACTTCCCTGTTAAAGCCAACGCCCAGCAACAAATTCAAGTCTGTACATCCGAGCGCTTCCAGCAAACTCGGATTTGTGCCGCCCACTTCATGCCCGTGAAAATAACCATATGCATTTTCCCGGATTTTCATCAGCAATTCCTGATCATAGACGGTACCGACAAACTTGATTCTGGGATCTGCCTGAAAATGCAGCTTTTTTTCCAACTGCTCTAAAAACACTTGATTCGCTGTGGTAATAATGGCAAAATCCTTTTTGCTGTTTGATTTCATAAACTCTCGGATCATGGTTTCAAAATTATTCTCTGGGACAAAACGACCGACCACCAGATAATAGTTTTTGCACGTCAGGTCCTTCTGCTCATACCAATCGAGCAATTTGGGATCATCATCAGCCAAATTACTTTTTCTATTTTCGGCACCATATGCAATAAATGTCGTATTGGGCTGATATTTGTCATACGTGTTGTGAATATATGCTTCAATATTCCTGCTGTCGCAGATGAGCAAATCTGAATGTTTTACCATCATCCCTTCGGATATCTTCCAGTATTTCCGAACAGGTGCACTCCATTTTGCCCTCATCCACTCATGTCCATCCGGATTTACATACACAACGCCACCCAAAGCATGGATTTTCTTATAGAAATGCGCAGCAAATGGACCAATCCGACAGGCAAGGATATAGACAACGGGGTGTTCAATATGATTGTTTTTGATGTATGTACAACACGCATTCAACGCCGCCACATCATAATAAATTGCCTGTGCCGGTCCGATATCGGGGACTTTTATTTGAAAGCACCGTGCATTGTGATATTCAAACTCCCCTGGCTCTGTACTCTTGCAGGCGACATGATAGGTAAATTCAGAATTATTTTGATGATATTCTGTCAGCTTGTCCACAAAGGTTTCATAGCCGCCATATGACCCTGGTATTCCTTTAGAACCGACAATAAATACATGCTGCATGGTATTTCTCCGCAAATTGACCGTTAAAACTGAAAGGTATCGTGCAATCCCAACCACTTCTGATCTTTATCACTCAACTTCAATGCTGTACCATCTTCCAAATGATATCCTGCGGCCAATGCACTCCCAGTATATTCGCCGACCAATTGTGGCCAGGTAATTCCAATTTCCGGATCATTCCACGCAAGACCGCCTTCATCTTCCGGACGATAGAAATCTGTCACTTTATAGCAAAATTCCGCTGTATCTGATAATACAAGAAAACCATGTGCAAAGCCTTGTGAAATATAAAACTGTTTTTTATTTTCTTCCGTCAGCTCGATGCCATACCATCTGCCATACGTTTCACTGTCCGAACGAAGATCAACTGCCACATCAAATACAGCGCCTTTGATGACGCGCACCAGTTTTCCCTGTGGATATTGTTTTTGAAAATGCAGCCCACGAAGAACTCCCTTTGTAGATAGACTTTGATTGTCCTGGACAAAGGTCATATCCAATCCGGCTTCATGCATATCCTTCTGGTTATACGTTTCCATAAAATAGCCGCGGCTATCTCCATGTACGGTAGGCTCAATGATATATAATCCTTCAATCGGACATTTTGTTACTTGAATCTGACCCATATGTATCCCCCTGTTCTTGCAATGATTTATATGATGTTAAATATCTGTTCAATGCGTCCTGCCAAGTCGGAAGCGGTTCAAATCCCGCCTCCACCAGCTTTTTTTTATCCAATCTGCTGTTAAATGGACGCACAGCCTTGGATAATCCATATTCTTCTGTTGTCACCGGAATCACTTCCGTTTTCAGCCCTGCCTGTCTGTAAATTTCCCGTGTAAAATCATACCAGCTAATATATCCGCCTTCATTGGTTGCATGATAATATCCATACTTATCGGTTTCATTCATATCGATGAGCAGACGCGCAAGGTCATGGGTATATGTTGGCGTTCCGATCTGGTCATTGACCACACGCACAGCCTCATGTGTTTTTCCAACTCGAAGCATTGTCTGAATAAAATTCTTGCCGTTGATGCCAAATACCCAGGCAATACGCACAATAAAATACTTTTCCAGTGTAGCACGTACTGCCAGTTCACCTTGCAGTTTGGTCTGTCCATATACGTTTAGCGGATTATAATCTGTACAATCTGGCTGCCATGGCTTTGTACCCTGTCCATCAAAAACATAATCGGTGCTGATGTAGGTCATTTTACAACCAAGTTTTTTGCAGACATTCGCAATGTTCTGTGTACCATCGGCATTGATGGCACGGACCATCTCAATCTTATCATCGTCCTCCGCCAAATCTACAGCCGTCCATGCCGCACAATGGATCACTGCATCCGGTTTGATTTCTTCTATGATCTTCTCAACAGCCTGCGCATCTGTGATATCCAGTGAAACATAGGGCATGGTAGTGACAGGCGTACCATCCATGATCCCGTTGTATTCCGGGGCGATATCACTGCCTACCCCTTCATGTCCTCGTTTGACCAGTTCGTTCATGACATCATATCCAAGCTGCCCACCGACACCGGTTATAAAAAATTTCATTCAACTGCCTCCCCCATCAGCGGTTCCCATATATTTTTGCATAGTACTCCTGATATTCGCCGGAAATGATATCCTCCCACCACGCGCGATTATCCAGATACCATTGAATGGTCTTCTTGATACCATCTGCAAATGTTGTCTCAGGAAACCATCCCAATTCATTGAAAATCTTTGTCGGGTCGATGGCATATCTCATATCATGACCCTTGCGGTCGGCAACATAAGTAATCAAGGATTCTGACTTTCCCAGATGTTTACAAATCAGCTTGACAATATCTATATTTCTCATCTCATTGTGTCCGCCGATGTTATAGATATCACCCACATGTCCCTTATGAAGAATCAAATCAATTGCTCTGCAATGATCTTCTACATACAGCCAATCGCGGACATTCAATCCCTTGCCATAAACAGGCAACGGTTTATCATTCAAAGCATTGACAATCATCAATGGAATCAGTTTTTCAGGGAACTGATATGGACCGTAATTGTTTGAACAGCGGCTGATGGTGACAGGCAGATCATACGTGCGGTGATATGCCAAGGTCAGTAAGTCGGCAGACGCCTTGGAAGACGAATATGGGCTGCTTGTACGAATAGGCGTTTCCTCGGTAAAGAGCAGATCCGGACGATCCAAGGGCAGATCACCATATACCTCATCCGTGGATACCTGATGATATCGCCTGATGCCGTACCTCCGGCAAGCATCCATCAATGTCGCCGTACCGATGATGTTGGTATGTAAAAAAATATCTGGCTGGTCAATGGAACGATCCACATGGCTTTCTGCTGCGAAATTGACAACAATATCCGGATGTTCTTGCTCAAACAGTTGGTATACTGCATCCCGGTCACAAATATCCGCTTTCACAAAACGAAAGTTGGGATGATCCATCACCTGTTTTAGAGTAGACAAATTTCCGGCGTATGTCAACCGATCCAAACAAATCACGCGATAATTTGAATACTTGCCCAACATATAGAAGATAAAATTGCTTCCGATAAATCCAGCGCCACCAGTAACAATGATAGTCATACAGCAATGGTTTCCTTTCCTTAAAACATATCTGTTTTTATCCGTGCAGAGCATCCATATACTTGCCGTCCAGCACATCTTTTAAGTATTGTCCATATTCATTCTTTTTCAACGTCTCATAGACTGCGAGCACAGCGTTCCGATCAATCCAACCATTCAGATAAGCGATTTCTTCCAGACAGGCAATCTTGCGATGTTGATGTGTTTCCACTGTCCTGACAAAATTAGTCGCGTCTACCAAGCTTTCATGCGTCCCGGTATCCAGCCAGGTAAATCCCTGTCCAAGCAATTCCACATTCAATTCTCCCCGCTCCAGATACATACGGTTCAAATCCGTGATTTCCAGCTCACCACGTGCGGACGGCTTCAACAACTTTGCATATTCAAGGACGCGATTATCATAAAAATACAAACCTGTCACACAATAATTACTTTTTGGTTTTTGAGGTTTTTCTTCAATGGAAATCACAGAACCGTCCGCATCAAATTCTACAATGCCAAATCGTTCCGGATCATCGACATAATAACCAAATATTGTCGCACCCTTGCCATGTTCCGCATTTTCTACAGCAGTTCTGAGACGTTCCTTCAACCCATGCCCGGCAAAAATATTATCTCCTAACACCATGGCAACCGTATCATCGCCGACAAATTCTGCACCAATGATAAAAGCCTGTGCCAAACCATCCGGTGAAGGTTGGAGGGCATAGGTCAAATTCACGCCAAATTGACTGCCATTGCCCAAAAGATTCTGAAATCTCGGCGTATCCTGCGGTGTAGAAATAATGAGAATATCGCGGATTCCTGCATTCATCAAAACTGACAATGGATAATAAATCATTGGGTTATCATAAATCGGAAGCAATTGCTTTGATGTTACTTTTGTAAGCGGATATAGTCTGGTTCCAGAACCTCCCGCTAAAATGATACCTTTCATTGTATCCCCTCATTTATATTATAAAAAATATTCCGCAAAAAAGCGGATAGATTTGCATCCATCCGCTTCATCTCTTATGCACGCAAACAACCAAGAACATCCAGTTATGTTTTTATATCTTCGTATTCGACCCATTATTCGCCTTCTCCACGAAATAAAACACCAAATGTTTGAAGTATAATTTTCCAATCCACCCAAAAACTGCGTTCCTGTATGTACCGAATATCCATATCGATCCAGTCCTCAAACGAGATGTCATTTCTTCGCGGCTGAACCTGCCAATAACAAGTCAATCCCGGCTGGACATACAAACGTTGACGCTGATATTCATTATACTGCTCTACCTCTCGTGGAAGCGCCGGTCTGGGACCGACAATACTCATGTCCCCTTTAAAAATGTTCCAAAGCTGCGGCAATTCATCTATACTTGTTTTCCGAATAAATCGTCCAATCCTCGTAATACGCGGATCATCTTTCATTTTAAATGCTGGACCATCCATTTCATTCTTTTCAAGCAATGCACCCAATTTATCTTCTGCATTCACACACATACTGCGAAATTTATAGAATTTGAACGGTTTGCCATCTCTGCCGCAGCGAATCTGCATAAAAATCGGACTTCCATGCGGATCATCAATATAAATGATTGCCGCAATCATCAGCATGATAGGAAAAAGAAGAATCAAAGCCATTCCGGAAAATATAACATCCTGTCCTCTTCGAAGTATCCAATATCTCCTCTTGGCAAACAACAATTCATCTCGATCAAGATGTACCTGCCTGCTATTTCTCTGCTTTGAATTCATTACCGTCATCTGTGCCGATACCATGTGACTCTCTCCTCATAAACGCCAAAACTGTATGACATCCATTTATTATACACTGCTTTCAATAAAATACAGCCGTTGTTATCTCAGGTTAAATTTTTGTATCAATGATATATACTTGCGATCTGTTCATTGATTTCCGAAATCCGTTCATCTGCATTTTGTGTTTGAGTGACAGTTTGTCCATGAATCATGTCATCCAATCCCTGAAAAGCAATTGTGGTGTTGTCCAACAAGTTATGCAATGCCGTTTCCGTATACCGCACGCGCGCAGGATCTGATGAATCCCAGCTTACCCGAATCTCTAATGCACAGTTGCTTTCGCTCTCTGATACGCTGGTTTGAACATTTGAATCATTGTATCCAAATAATTCAACGATGTTTATATCTCCCACTGTTTTTGCCGTCTGCTGTCCATGGCAAAGAACCGTCTCAAATCCAAGCGTTTTCAACATCTGCGCATCCGTTTCACTGCAATTCCCCGAAGTCAAATAATATACGGTTGGTGTTGTCGAAACGCGGTTGCTCAATGCAGCCAAATAATTTTCAATATTGGTCTGCCATTGGGCATTGTCGGCATCCCGTTCGAGAGAAACAGCACAAGTCCATCCACGATCCATCAATGTGGAAAAATCCTGTGTTGAAATATAATCAGTATCTCCCGGTAATTTCCCATTTTCCAATACCAAAATACCGGTATCAACTGTGTTACTTACAATTGGATAAATTTCAGTATAAAATGCCTCATTCGGAGAAAGAAAACACAAAACAGCTCTCGTTGTCTCAGACGTCTGCGATGCCGGTTCCTGCTGCGCTTGTCCTTTCTCATTTTCCAATTGAGCTTTTTCATTGATCAGTTTTTGAATTTCTGCATTATCTTGCTTTAACTGCTGAGATGCCATCTCCTGATGATATCCCTGCCAGCAATCCATTGCATATAGACCTGCTGCAAGAATTATGCAACCCAAAATCCAAAAAACCTTCCGCATTTTATATATCCTCTCTCAACAATAATGCTCCCAATTCATCGATCTGATCCAAACACTGCCGACCCAACTTTTTCTCTAAGACAGTCCGACCCGCCAACAAATTCTGTGATCTGCTCGTGAGATTATGACAATCCGATCCAAGCAAATGCGCCTGTCCGCTTTTAAACAGCTTGATCGGTTGCCGGCTTTGCCTCCAATGCAGCAGACATTTGTGTTGCTATCGGCATAGAAATGCGGCGTCGCGACAATTACTGAAAGTCATCAACAACTTCCATTATGGATTATCGATCTGCACTACTTGCATTGGCGTAGCTGTTTGAATATCCATATCCACGGCGATAGTTTTTACGATAACTTTTTGTTTTCTCATTTACCGCCCCGGTCATCACAATGCCGAGAACTTTGGCGTTCGCAAATTCCAATTTCCCCAGCGCTTCATTGACACATTCCCGTGTTGCAATCCCCTGACGCACAACCAAAACCGTACCTGAGGTAATCTTAGAAAGAATCACTGCATCTGCTACCGTGCAAACTGGTGGTGTATCCAAAATAATATATTCATATCTGCTTTCCAACTGGTTCAAAACCTGTTCCATTTTAGGGGAACCAAGCAATTCAGATGGATTCGGAGGAATATCACCCGCAGCAATCAAATCAAGACCATTGGGAAGGTGCTGTATTGCATCGTCTATGCCGCACATGCCAACCAACAAATTCGTCAGTCCGGGCGTGTTTT
>CALWUF010000052.1 GCA_944384655.1 uncultured Butyricicoccus sp.
AAGCTGGGCGTTAAGACTGTTGTCACCATGTCCGGTCTGCCGGCAGGCGCACCGGGCGACAAAACACCAAACTGGTTTGTATCCACTGTATCCTGGCCGGAATATGACGGTTTCAACTACATGGTTGAAGGCGTAAAGTATCAGTGGGAAGTTGCCGCTGAATGGTGGAAGGAAACCTGCAAGATTGCAAAGGCAAATGGCGTTGAAAAGATCGCCATCGAAGAATTCCCGGGCGCACTGGTACACAATGTCCGCACCTTTAACAAGCTGTGTGAAGTTGTGGGTGAAGATTCCGATGTACTCGGTCTGAACCTCGATCCGTCTCACCTGATGCTGCAGGGCGCAGAACCGATTGCCGCTGCACGTGCACTCGGCGATAAGATCTTCTATATCCACGGCAAGGACGCACGCATTGAACGCTACAAAGCTGACGTTGACGGTCTGCTGGAAAACCTGCCGGTTGACGCTTCTGCCGAGCGCACCTGGAACTATGTAGCAGTCGGCTGCGGTCGTGACTTGCAGTGGTGGAAGGAATTCTTCTCCGTCTGCAAGATGATGGGCTACGACGGCTATGTATCCCTCGAAATGGAAGATCTCACCATGACCGTAGAAGCTGGTCTCCAGACTTCCATCGATGCACTCAAGGCCACCATCAGCAAATAAAAACAACAGGATGAATAAGAGAGAGGGTTAGATTTATGGATTTAAATGGATATGGCAAGCTGATAAAAAAGGATCGCGTATCCGGATTTGAGAAGTTTGCATTTGGCTGCGGTGAGATTTCTACCAACATTGTCTTCACCATTGCAACCAGTTTGCTGGTTACGTTTTATACCGACGTTGTACACGTCAATGCGGCAATTATCGGTCTGATTATCGGTATTTCCCAGGTATTTAACGGCATATCTGACATTGCTGCGGGCTTTATCATTGACCGGACGCGTTCCAAATATGGACGTGCCCGTGTGTGGATGCTGCGTATGTCCATCCCGTATGCGATTGCAGCGATTTTGATGATGACTGTCCCGCAGGTGGGCGAAATGGCGCAGGCCATTTACATCTTCATTACGTACAACCTGATGCTGACCGTTGTATATACGATGTTCCAGCTTCCGTTTGCAACCACGATGACATATATGACACGTGACCAGAAAGAGCGTGCGGATATCAACATCATCCGCATGGCGATGAGCCCGATCGGCAACATTCTGATCACACTGGTATTCACCAGAATTTTGAAGTATATGCCAAACGGCGGCGATACCAATCAGCAGAACTGGATTATCCTGACTGCCATTTATGCGATTGGCGCTGCAGCATTGATGCTGTTCTGCTTCGCATCGGTTCGTGAGCGCGTAGAGGTTCTCGACGATTTCGGCGAGGAAAAAGTTCCTCTGAAAATCGCACTTCCGGCACTGTTCAAGAACAAGTATTTTATCATGCTGTTCCTGTTCTTCGTTTCATTTGCAATGTATCAGACCTTCTCCGGAACCGTCACTACATATTACTGCAAGTGGATTATTGGCGATATGTCCATCATCGGAAATGTAAATACGGCATGCTACGGTATTACAATCATCGCAACCCTGTTGTTGGGCAAGGTGATGCATTGGACCACCAAGCGCAACTGGTGCATCATCGGTGCGCTGATGATTATTGCGGGTTCGCTGATCGTTCTGGTAGCGCCGAGCAGCGTTGCTGTTGTCACAGTTGGCGGTCTGCTGCGCGGTCTTGGCATGACGCCGATCCTTGGATTGATTTTCACCATGATTGCAGATGCCATTGAATATGGTCAGTGGAAAACCGGCGTGCGCACGGCAGGTGCGATCCAGGCGGCATCCACTTCCGGTCAGAAGTTCGGACAGGGCATTGGCAACGCATTGATTGGCGCGATTATGGCAGCTTCCGGTTATAACGGTGCATTGGCTGTTCAATCCGAATCTGCACTGGCGACCATTTCGAATATGTTCATCTGGGGCGTCAGCATTCTCGGTGTAATTATGATTCTGGTCATGCTGTTCTACAAACTGGATAAGGAATATCCGCAGATCATTAAGGAATTGATGGAACGCGAAAGAGCGAAAAGTTAAGTGAAATATGAAAAAAGATCGGAGCAAAGCCATAGCTGGCTGAGCTTCGATCTTTTGCATTGGGATCAGTCGCGGAACGGGGAAAGCAGATAGCCGTCCTTTTGTCCGAACAGCGTCTGTACCAGTTCTCCATCTCGGATAATCAGCACATGGACAGGGGTATATTCCTGGATGCATGTGTGAATGACATGTGCGGTTCCGCGTGATTTGCCGTCCCACAGGACCAATACGTAATCGCAGTACCGGACGAGTTCAATGTTGCGTTGGAGCGGTGCAGATTTGTGAAAGCATGCATAGTCCGGACGGAAAATTTTCAAGGGAAGATGGGCATGCTGTGCATATTTCGCTGCAAGAGAATCTGCGCCGTCAGCGCCGCCGGATACAATTTCACTTGCTCCGCGTGGAATATATGGTAATATCTTCGGATAACAATCCATTGTGACAGATCGTGATCCTATAATTGCTACCCGCATGATAAAAATCCTCTTTTCTGACCGATCATTTCCGAATTAGCCAAATGATTGTCGGTTCGATATGATTTTATTATACACTTGAGATTGGATTGTGTCATCTGATTTTTTAAATATCTGTTACAATATGGAATCAAAAAAAGATTCTTCCATCAGAGGACAGCGGCGGACAGGTCGTACAGACTCTGCCCGCATATCCAGACAAACGCATGAATGCGATTGCCGTCTTGCGGTCACGATAAAAAAGAAGGGAGAGGATGCAATGCGGAAAAAAATGGGAAAACAATGGTGTGCGGTGTTGTTGATTGTCTGCGTGATGTCGCCGTGTGCACAGGCGACGTCACGCAAGCTGGTCGCGTTGGGGATTCCGGTCGGCGTGCGCATGACGGCAGCAGGCATTGTGGCATCAGCCATGACAACTGTGGACAGCCCGGCGGGAAAGGTGTGCCCCGGTGAGCAGGCGGGATTGGAAGTCGGAGATATTTTGCAGACAGCAAATGGGCAAGCCCTTTCATCCAGCAGTCAGCTTGCGCAGATCGTGCAGGAGAGCGGCGGCAATCCGATCCGATTCACCGGATTGCGTGGAGATACGGATATTTCCGTGTCTGTCCAGCCGGTCAAGAGCAAGACAACCGGCACGTATCAGATCGGCATTCTTGTGCGCGACAGCATGGCGGGTATTGGTACACTGACGTATGCAGATCCAGAGAGTGGGGAATTTGGTGCGCTCGGTCATCCGGTCAGTGATGTTGACAGCGGAGCGCTGATGCCTTTGGACACGGGTTCCATTGTACCTGCAAGTGTGGTCGGTGTTGTCGCAGGCGAGGCGGGCACACCGGGCGAATTGATTGGAACGTATGAATTTTCCAGGGAAATTGGGCAACTGGATGACAATACGGCATGCGGTATTTTCGGAACACTGACGGATCATACGCTATATTGCGAAGAAAATGCCGTAGAAACGGCAACGGAAGAGGAGATTCACACCGGCAAGGCGGAGATTTTATCCTGTGTGTCGGGAGATACACCGCAACGCTATGAAGTTATGATTGAAAAGGTGACGGTGGACGCGGAGGATGGACGCTCCCTGACCCTGTCTGTCACGGATTCGGCGCTGTTGGAAAAAAGCGGGGGCATTGTGCCCGGCATGAGCGGAAGCCCGATTTTGCAGGATGGAAAGCTGATCGGTGCGGTCACGCATGTATTGGTGAACAATCCGGCGCGGGGATTTGGCGTGTCGATTGAGAAAATGCTCGAGGCTGCAGGATAAGAGGAAAAAGGGAAAGGCTCGCCATTGAGGTGAGCTTTTCCTTTTGCGTGGTTTATTTCAATAAAAAAAGTACTTCGTGTCGAAAATCATACCCCTGATTTTGAAATAATTTGACATAAAAATGCAAAATTCACGCAATAAATTATGAAATTGACAAAAAATACAGAATTCAGACAGCCTAAAAACAGGAATGCCGTCGGACGATTCTTATGAATAAATGAGTAAAATTCATTGTCTTAATTCTGAAAATATGGTAATCTAAAACCGTCGTAAACACGGCAAATAATTACGGATATGCTGGAAGGCAGGGAATGACATCATGGAGAACAGAATTCGGGTGCTGATTGCCGACGAAGATGCAGAGTTTCGCAAATTGCTCGGCGAAACGTTGACACATGACAATCGCATAGAAATAGTTGGATCATTCGCAGAAGGAAAAGGGCTTGCACAACATATATTGGACTGTATGCCGGATGTATTGTTGCTTGACCCGATGTTGCCAGGTGTGGACGGATTGACCGTCCTGCACGAGCTGAATGATGCTGCACCGGCGAAAATGCCGGTTATTTTTATCCTGAGCGGATTTGCCTCACAGGAGATGACAGCGGAATGCAATGCGCTTGGCGTCAGCTTTTATCTGCGCAAACCCGTGGATTTGCAGGCGCTTACACAACGGGTCGGACGCTATGGCGGACAACGTAATTTTTCGCGCACACCGGCGGTGCGGGTACCGGATGAAGATCTGGAAATTGAAATGCGCGTGACCAACATTATCCATCAAATCGGCGTACCGGCGCATATCAAAGGATATCAGTATTTGCGTGAAGCTATCATCATGACGATTCACGACATGGAAGCCATCAATGCGATCACAAAGATATTATATCCGACTGTGGCAAAAAAATTCAAAACCACATCCTCTCGTGTCGAGCGTGCCATTCGCCATGCGATTGAGGTTGCCTGGGATCGCGGCGATGTAGACACGCTTCAGGAATATTTCGGTTTCACTGTTTCGGGCACAAAAGGCAAACCGACCAACAGTGAATTTATTTCCATGGTCGCTGACCGGCTGCGGCTGGAATTGAAAATCAGTTAAATTTTCATTTTCTATAAAATATAAAAATTCAGGGCATATCATCCTCCGGATACGCCCTGAGCTATTGTTTTTTCTTTCGCACCAGGGACTGCGCTTTCGCTGTGGTCTATGGTGTATTTTTTTATTTGGAATAGTAATCGGTTTCCAGGATCAGGTTGTTGATTTCAATAAAATCCTGTGCGGTTTGATTCATTTGTGCGATGTCCGTCTGTGCTGCGGTACCGTCGGAAAATTCATGGATGACCTGACCGTCCTGGTATACAACATTGGCGTCAATCCAGTTCCCATCGCTGAAAATGGCATAGCCGGAGTAATTGGGATCAAAGGCATCCTGTCCTATGTACTGGGTATCTGAGGACAGCCCAAACAGATTGAGCAGTGTCGGTGCGATATCGCTTGTGTTGAGCACCTTGTCCACGGTCATCGGTTCGAGATCTGCCGACCAGATAAAAAACGGCGTTTTTTCGACCATCAGATCGACCGGTACATCGGACAGCTCACGCATGCGCTCCTGATCCTTCATGGAATAGGAATAATGGTCGGTCACGCCGACAATGACGGTATTTTCCAATTGACCGGTGCGTTCCAACTCGTCCAGAAGCTGCGCAAAAAAGTCATCCAACAGCTTCATTTTTGCCAGATAATAGCCGACTTCATCACATTCATCCGCGTCTGCATACTGTGGATACTTTTCCAAGGCATATTTGCTCACGGAATCCTGTGAGGAATACGGCATGTGTGCATTGCGTGTAATGATAAAGTTAAAAAATGGTTTGTCCGGCAGCAACTGTGCACGCAGGTCGGAATTGGTCAGAACAAATGTATCTTCATACAGCTCGCGGGAAAATTGATTGCCGTATTCGGTGTAGTCGGCATAGCAGATATAGTTTTGGTAGCCCATCGCCGGTTCCATAACCCCGCGGCTGTAAAAGGTTGGAGAATTATAGTGAAATGCATTTGCGGAATAGCCCGCAGATTGAAAGATATTGGGCAGACTTTGGGAGTAATCATTCGTGCAGTACGTAAACGTCAGACTGCCGTCAGTCGGGGAGAATATACCGGTATTGATCGTAAATTCTGTATTGAATGTGCGCACACTGCCATATAACGGTGTGTACAGATTGGTGAAGTTGATGCCTTCGCGCATCAGGCGGCAGAGGGTTGGCGTGGCGTCTTCGCGGATTGCCCAGTCATCCGCACTCTCCATCAGGATGAGAAGTACATTTTTGCCTGCCAGCTTTGCAGTCATCTGGTTTTGGGCAGCGGGTTCACGTTCGGCAAAATACGATTCAATGCGCGCAAGTTTTTGCGTTTCCTCTGATTTGTTGCCGGGCAGTTGCGGTTCGACCAGATGTACCCAGATGTCGCGCCCAGCGGAATGGTACAGCCCGCACAGAGAATAAACTTTATGCGCGTCATACATCAGATCATAGGCGCGGCGCAGGGATTTTCCGGCATAGTAATCGGTACCCAGACCACGTGACAGGGAATCTTCTGCACAGGCTGCATCCAGCAGATATGGCAGCGTGGCGATTGCCGAGATGCTGCACAAGGATACAAGGAGAAACTTTGCGCGGCTTCCTGTCGTTTTTGGTCGCAGGCGGCACGCGACTGCACCCCATACAAGCAGGAGCGCTGCCGCTGGGACAAATCCGGCAGGCAGGTAATCGAATAGGGAGCCTGCAAATGCTGCACCATCCCGCCAATAAGCCAGACCAGTCAGCCACATGAACCTGCCGAATATCGCAAAATAGCCGGTCTGTACAATGGCGAGCGCCGCCGCCGGGTAATACAGCAGAACAAATAGCATGCGCGCAGGCAGGCGCGGCAATAGAAATAAAAAAGCGGCAAATACACCGGTCCACACAGCAGAAAAGATGAGCGAAAAGATGGAAATGTCGGTATAAGTATAGATAAAAAGTTCTGGCAGCAAAAGCGACAGCCAGGGAATCCAAAACGCTGCGGCAGCGGAACTGCCAAACCGGCGCAGCATGCGGAGCAGACGCACGAAACAACTTCCTCTCTTTGACAGGTTCGAATGAAGCTATTATACCAAGCGCAAAACAATGCGTCAATTTGGAACACAAAAACAACATATTTCCTGTAAAACGCGTGTGATGTCAAAAGGATGCGCTGATCAGAGAGGAATTCCGTCTGATTTGTTTCCGGTATGACTGGCAATCCATACAAGGGACATGCTATAATAAACCTGTTTATTATGTGAGGAGGGCGAAGAATGAAGCTGATGGTAATTGACGGCAACAGTATGCTCAACCGTGCATTTTACGGCGTGCGCCTGATGAACAATCATGAGGGCGTATTCACGAATGCAGTGTATGGCTTTGTGGCGACACTGCTCAAGCTGCAAAGTGAGTACACGCCGGATCGTATTGTTGTCTGCTTTGATGTCAGGGAAAAGACATTCCGCCATAAAGAGTATGAAGAGTATAAAGGCACACGAAAGGGGATGCCGGACGAACTGGCGCAGCAATTGCCGCTCATCCGTGACGTGCTCGACGCGATGGGTATCCCGCGGATGGAAAAGCCGGGCTTTGAAGCAGATGATCTGCTCGGTACACTGAGCCGGCAGGCGAATGAGCGCGGGGATATCTGTATGGTGGTGACAGGGGATAAAGATTCACTCCAGCTCATCGGCGGCGGTACGACCGTGTTGCTTGCCGTCACCCGCCGGGGACAGACCACCACAACGGAATATACACCAGAAGTTTTCCGCGAACAATATGGCTTTGACCCCATCCATATGATCGATCTCAAGGCGTTGATGGGTGATACGTCGGACAACATTCCGGGCGTGCCCGGCATCGGGGAAAAGACTGCGATGGGATTGATTCAAAAATTTGGCACAGTACAGGCGGTATATGACAACATCGACGATCCGTTTATCAAAAAGGGACAGCGAACCCGTTTGCTTGAGGGCAGGGAGAGCGCAGAGAAGAGCCTGCATCTGGTCACAATTGTGCGCGACGTACCGCTGGAGACAAATGTAGCGGATTTGCCGCCCATACAGATGGACGAAGAAGCGTTGTACCATTTGTTCACCAGATTGGAATTTAAAAATTTCATCACGCGGTTGAATCTTCACGCACCGGAGGCGGTGAAACAGGCTGCACCGGAAAAAAATATCGCCTGTGTTGCGCTGCAAAGCGGGGAACAATTGCTTGCTGCCATCCAAGGGAAAGAACGTGTTGTGTTGACTGCACCGCAGTCACTTTCGGCACTGTGCGTGTTGACAGGTGATACCGCTTATGTGCTGCGTGCGGATCAAATCGGCACACAGGCTTGGCATAGGCTGCTCGAACAACTGTTTTCCGGAGCATATCCCCTGATTGTGCACGATGGCAAGCCATATCTGACTGCACTGCTGGCAGAGGGGATTGAAGCGGCGGATTTTGCCTTTGATACTGCGCTTGGCGCATACCTGCTCAATCCTACGGAAAATGGTTATGGGCTGGAAAAGACTGCGTTGGGGTATCTCAACCGTGAATTGGCGCCCGCGTCGGATTATGAGGAGGAAGATGCATTTTCTCCGCTCGGCGGAGCGGAGACAGCCACACAGACGTTGTGCGCCCATGCTGCTGCTGTGGCACAGTTGGAGGAGATCATCCGACCCAAAATCGATGAAGAGGGTATGCACGATTTGTACTATGGCATTGAGCTGCCGCTCGAAATGGTGCTCGCATCTATGCAGCATGATGGGTTTCAGGCGGATGCAGATGCACTGCGCACATTTGGTGAGACGTTGCGTGCGCGCATTGATGAATTGACAGCACGGATCTACGAGCAGGCCGGGAGAGAATTTAACATCAACTCCACGAAAATCCTGGGTACGATCCTGTTTGATGAGCTGAAACTTCCGATCATCAAAAAGACAAAAAACGGCTATTCCACAAATATTGACGTACTTGAAGCATTGCAAGGATATCATCCCATCGTCGGTATGGTAATCGAATACCGTCAATTGAACAAGTTGCGATCGACATATGTCGATGGACTGCTCAAAGTCATCGGAGAGGATGGGCGCATCCACTCTACGTTCCAGCAGATGGTAACGGCGACCGGACGGCTCAGTTCGGTCAATCCGAATTTGCAGAATATTCCTGTCCGTCAGGAACTGGGCAGTGAACTGCGGCATATGTTTGCCGCAAAGCAGGGTTGTGTACTGGTCGATGCGGACTATTCGCAGATTGAACTGCGCGTACTGGCACATATTGCGAATGATCAGGCGATGATTGATGCGTTTCATTCCGGTATGGATATCCATGCGGCAACCGCATCACAGGTATTCCATGTGCCGCCCGATGAAGTCTCGCCGTCCATGCGCCGTTCGTCCAAGGCGGTCAATTTCGGGATTGTCTACGGCATTTCCGCCTTTTCGCTGGCAAATGATATCGGCGTTTCTGTCAAACAGGCAGGGGAATATATCGACAAGTACCTCGCCGTGTATCACGGTGTGCGCGACTATATGGAGCGCATCAAACGGCAGGCAAAAGAAGATGGATATGTGTGTTCGATGTTTGGGCGCAGGCGTTATCTCCCGGAGTTGAAATCAAAGAATTTCAATATCCGGTCATTCGGTGAACGCGCTGCACTCAATACACCGATACAGGGTACAGCGGCAGACATTATCAAAATTGCCATGGTGCGTGTGTATCGCCGCCTGAAAAAAGAACAATTGCGCAGCCGCCTGATTTTACAGGTACACGATGAACTCATTCTTGAAACACCGGAGGATGAAATTGAAACGGCGATGAAACTGCTCAAAGAGGAAATGGAAGCAGCTTGCACCCTGGCTGTACCGCTGCGTGCGGACGCTGCCTGGGGCAGGGACTGGTATGCGGCAAAGGGGTAACGATGATTTTGTTTGTCGATATCAATGATGTTTACCGTGCGCCGCTGGCAGCGGCATTGTACCGCCGCATTTGTGGAAAGCCGGCGTATAGTGCCGGGGTATATGCAGACGAAGGCGCCATGCTGTGTGAAGAAGTGTGTCCGCCCATGATACGGGAACACCGTTCGCGGCAGATATCCGCTGCCATGCTGGAAAAGGCACAGACCGTGTGGTGTGTGACAGCGGCGATCGCATACCATCTGGCGGAGGAACATCCGAAGCAGGCGCACAAAATTCATGCGATGGAGGATATTGACGATCCGTTTGGCATGGGAAAAGAGGCATATATGCGGTGTGTGGAAACCATTCGCGCACAGGTGGAGGGATTGGTATGAATGAGATTCACATTGTCCCATTTGGAGCGGAGCATGTATGTGCGGTTGCAGAAATGGAACGCGCCTGTTTTGCCGACCCGTGGACAGAGGATGGGCTGCGCGAGGAGTTGGATAACCGTTGCGCACGGTTTCTGACGGCAGTCGATGAGCGGGGTATCGTAATGGGCTATATTGGTTGCCATACAGTGCTGGACGAAGGGTATATTGCCAACGTTGCAGTTGCACCTGCATTCCGCCGGCGCGGCATCGCACGCAGGCTTGTGCAGGCATTGCTCATGCAATCGTCTGACCTTGCGTTTGTCACACTGGAAGTGCGCGCTTCAAATGCGCCTGCGATTGCGCTGTACAAAAGCTGTGGATTTGCGCCGGTGGGCACTCGTCGGAACTTTTATTCCCATCCGACAGAGGATGCAGTGCTCATGACTGTGTATACACAGGAGACCTCGCCATGATCGAACAATACATGGGTTTTTTGATCTGGCTGTTGTGCGGGCTGATCTTTTTCGGTATTGGTATCTGGTGCTTGTTTTCAAAAAAACAGGTTGGGTTTTGGGCAAATATCCAAACGCCAAAGATGGAGCCGGTCAAAAAATACAATCGGGCGGTGGGTGTATTGTGGTTGATCTATGCCGCGATCTTTTGTGCGCTTGGCCTTCCACTGCTTGTCCCGCAGCCGTCGGCGCTGATTCTTTTATCTGTGCTTGGCACAGTATTTGAAACCATTGCACTCATCATTGCGTATATGCACATTGAGCGAAAATATGAAAAGAAATAGATTGGATAAAAGATTTTATGAAAATTTTAGCAATTGAATCGTCCTGCGATGAGACTGCGGCGGCGGTCATAGAGAACGGCAGAAAAATTTGTTCCAATATCATCAACTCACAGGCGGATGAACATGCACTGTACGGTGGCGTTGTACCCGAAATTGCAAGTCGCGGGCATGTCGAGGCGATCAGTGCAGTGGCGCAGGCGGCAGTGCGTGAGGCGGGCATGACATTTGCTGATGTGGATGCGGTTGCGGCGACTTGCGCACCCGGTCTGATCGGCGCACTGCTGGTTGGTGCAAATTATGCCAAATCACTGGCCTGGTCGCTCGGCAAGCCTTTTGTTCCGGTTCATCATATCCGTGGACATATTGCAGCGAATTTGTTGGCATTTCCGGAGCTGGAACCGCCCTTTTTGTGCCTGTCGGCGTCAGGTGGCTCTTCCATGATTGTGTTGGTGCGCGATTATACGGATATGGAAATTCTAGGGGGTACGCGCGACGATGCGGCGGGCGAAGCTTTTGACAAAGTGGCACGTGTCTTGGGGGTCGGTTATCCCGGCGGCCCGAAAATAGACAAGTTGGCACAGGGCGGCGACGACAAGGCATATGTGCTGCCGCGCTCCCATGTCGATGGCGCACCGCTGGATTTTTCATTCTCCGGTCTCAAAACAGCAGTCATCAATCTGGCGCACAATGCGGGGCAGAAGGGGGAATCCATCCGCATCCATGACCTCGCGGCTTCATTTTCAGCGGCAGTCAGTGATACGCTGGTACCGCGTCTGAAGCTTGCCGCAGAACAGACCGGTGTGCGCACGCTGGTAGCAGCTGGCGGCGTTGCGGCCAATTCCCGTCTGCGTGCGGATCTGGAAGCGATGGCAGAAGGAGTTGGAGCATCCCTTTATATGCCCCCGCTCAGCTTGTGCGGAGACAATGCTGCGATGATCGGTGCGCAGGCATACTATGAATTTCTTGCAGGAAACACAGGAACGATTTGGCAAAATGCCTTTGCCACGGCAGAAATTTCGGAAAAAATCTGTCAAAAGCACGGAATTGCAAAAAAACGCGCAAAGAGGTAGAAAAGTTGCACAAAAAGGTGTAGTATAGAAATGGTTTTTCAAATTCCGCCTGATTTTTGCCTGATCGTGCCTGTCGTATGTGACCAAAGGAACAGTGGGACGCCACTTTTTTGGTGTATGGGCGAATTTGCAGGATTTCTCAATGCGGAATGCAAACAAACAAGGGTGCAATCCCAAAGTAACGCAATCGAATGCCGGTTCGAGAAGAACATGGATTTTTCTGAGCCGCTTCGATACAGATAGGAGGAACAATCCGTTATGGAAAAGATTCAAATGATTACACCGCTCGTTGAGATGGATGGCGACGAAATGACTCGCGTGATCTGGCAGATGATCAAGGAGGAACTGCTCTGCCCTTTTATCGATCTGAAGACCGAGTATTACGACCTTGGTCTGGAATACCGCAATAAGACCAACGATCAGGTCACAGTAGACTCTGCGGAGGCGACCAAGAAGTATGGCGTTGCCGTCAAGTGCGCGACCATCACGCCGAACGCAGCGCGTATGGGCGAGTACAATCTGAAGCAGATGTGGAAAAGCCCAAACGGTACCATCCGCGCGATCCTCGACGGTACGGTGTTCCGTGCGCCGATCCTGGTCAGGGGTATTGAACCCTATGTGCGCAACTGGATTAAGCCGATCACGATTGCACGTCATGCGTATGGCGACGTATATAAAAGCACTGAGATGAAGATCCCGGGAGCAGGCAAGGTGGAATTGGTATACACTGCGGAAGACGGCAGTGAAACCCGTGAATTGGTACATCATTTTGAAGGTTCTGGCATTGTACAGGGCATGCACAACCTGACTTCTTCCATCGAAAGCTTTGCCAGAAGCTGTTTTAACTTTGCGGTTGACACCAAACAGGATCTGTGGTTTGCAACCAAGGACACAATTTCCAAAAAGTACGACCATACGTTTAAAGACATCTTCCAGGAAATTTATGATACGGAATACAAAGAAAAATTTGAGCAGCTCGGTCTGGAATATTTCTATACACTGATTGACGATGCAGTTGCCCGTGTCATCCGTTCCAACGGCGGTTACATTTGGGCATGCAAGAACTATGATGGCGACGTCATGAGCGATATGCTCGCGACCGCATATGGTTCGCTGTCCATGATGACCTCCGTTCTGGTTTCCCCGAAGGGCGTCTATGAATATGAGGCAGCCCATGGCACAGTACAGCGCCATTATTACAAGCATTTGAACGGTGAAGAGACGTCTACCAACTCGATTGCAACCATTTTTGCCTGGACAGGTGCACTGCGCAAGCGCGGGGAGTTGGATGGTCTGACAGAATTGTCCGCATTTGCCGACAAACTGGAAAAGGCTTGCATTGATACGGTAGAATCTGGTAAGATGACAAAAGACCTCGCGCTGATCACCACGCTCGAGGATGTCACCCCGCTCAATACGGAAGATTTCATCAAGGCTGTTCGTGAGACTCTGGAAGCTTCTCTGTAATTGGGCAAACGAACGCAGGAGGGTTATCTGTGGAAAACGCAAAGCATGTATCCAAGGCAGTCATCAGCCGTCTGCCGCGCTATTATCGTACACTTCGCCATCTGGCAAATGAAGGGGTCGGACGAATCTCATCCAAAGATCTGGCAGCGCAAATGGACTTGAATGCGTCACAGATCCGGCAGGATCTGAGCTGTTTCGGCGGCTTCGGTCAGCAGGGTTATGGATACAGTGTAGACAAACTGATTGTCGAACTGGAGCGTATCCTTGGCGTTGCCGGCAGTCAGCGGGCTGTCCTTCTGGGCGTCGGAAATCTGGGGCGTGCCTTGCTTCGCAATTTTGATTTTTCATTTTGCGGTGTGCGTCCGATTGCGGCATTTGACACGTCGGTTGAGGTGATTGGTCGTGATTTCCGTGGCATTCCAGTGCATGCGCTGCATGAATTGGAGATGTTCTGTGAGCGCGAGCGCCCCGATATCGCGGTGCTGTGCGTTCCCGCTGACCAGGCACAGATGGTTTCTGAACGTCTTGTGCGCTGTGGTGTACGCGGTATTTGGAATTTTTCCAATGTATCACTGCGCCAGGACGATCTCGGCGTTCCGGTAGAAAACGTGCATTTTTCCGATTCATTGATGAAGTTGTGCTATCATATGAAGGCGACGGATCCATTTGAATTCGGTGAATAAACAACAGCAGAATAGATATCAGCCTGTTCCGCTTCAGCGGGGCGGGCTGATATTTTTAGAAAAAACTTCGGGTTTCCTGCACCACCAACCTGTCCACCCAATACTATGGGAATGAAATCATGAAACAGGAGGAATTTGTTATGTGCAACAATTCGTGTGGTTTTGACTGCTGGTGGATTATCATCCTTATCCTGATTTTCTGCTGCTGCGGAAACAATTCATTCGGTTACTCCAACACCAGCTATTCTAACAATGGCTGTGGCTGCAACGGCGGTTGTGGCTGCAATAGCGGCAACTCCTGCGACTGCTGCTAAACGGTTCTGCTTTTGCATGAATCGCAGTGCAGTGCGTTGCATCCTGCGGGGGAATGTGTTAAAATAAAAAGAAAAAAGTAACAGGAGAGATTGTATATGGCAAGAACGCCCTTCCGTGAAGAAAAACCATACCGTAAATGGCATCGCCTTGCATTTTATGTATTGATGGCGGGTATTGCACTGGTTGTCATCGCGTGCATCATCAGTTTTGCGGTGCAGGATGCGAACAATGTGATTGCAAACCGCCTGGGTTATGTCGCGATTGCGTGCGTGATTGTATTTTACGCAATCAATATGGTCAAATGGCGTTGCCCGAACTGCCATAAACCGCTTCCGCTGTTTGGACCGGTGCTCGAGTGCCGCTATTGCAAGCGTTCGTTTATGGACAGCAAGGGAAATCAGATCTGGTAAGGCACTTGTGAAAATGGAAAATGCGGTATGGTTTCGGCTATACCGCATTTTTTTGTATACATGTAAAATTTCTCACACCGCAGGTAAAACTACTTGCGGTCATCGTTTTTGTGCGGGTGTGAGCAATCCGATGCGGCATGCATCGGGATAAACCAGGAGCAGGCGGGAAATGCCCAGATTGCGCAACAGGCGCGCTTTGGTGCGCAGCGTATCGGCGTCGTCAAACAGGACAAAATGTGCGTGGTCTCCGTCGGAATAGGTGAAGTATTTTGCGCACAGTTCGCGGGAGAAAAAAACGGTCGAACCGGTGCGGCGCAACAATTGTTGAAACGCTTCCGGTGACAACGGCGTACCGTTGGGATTGGCGCAGGGGAGTGGGAAATCTGCGCAGGAACAGACGAGCTGGGCCGCGATATGCCCGCGACCAAAGCGATGGACCAGCTCGGAAAAGCGTCCCTCCAGGCTGCCGCCTGAAATCGCTGTGTCAGCGACGATGCAGGCGTGGGGCGCATATTCCGCGAGGGGAAGTGGAATGAGCAGAGGGAGACCGGCGCGGTGGGTTTCGCGGTCAAGGGCGGCAGTCAGCTCCTGGAGCAGAGGGCGCTCAAAATCCGCCATGATGCCGGCACAGCCGCGTTCCTGCGCGGCAGAAACTGCCTCAGTGGCAAACAGGTCACAGCCGCGCGGAACACCGCCGCTGTCGGCGATGCCCAGGAAATCGCCGTTCGCACTGACGGGATGTGCCAACGGGACAAAACGCCCTTCCAGTGAAAGTTGGGTACACAGATGCAGGCAGGTCAAACCAGCTTCCCGCGTGCGCACAGCATCGGTCCCAGCGGCGGCAATGATCCAGTTTCTTTGGTTTTCCATGCTGTTTTCCTCCGATCGCGTTGCATTTCAGTGAAAAATCGAGTACACTAAGTAAGGCTGCATTTGTGCGGCCAAATGGTTAAAAAATGAAAGAAGGCATGAAATGGAAGCAATATTCGGACCTGCGGGCAATGCGGCGTCGTTTGCAGCCGCAGGTTTTCATGCGACTGTGGACGCACCGGCATGGCTGGCGCAGATGGGGCTGACGGCGTATGAATATCAGTGCGGGCGCGGCGTGCGTATCGGTACGGACACCGCGCAGAAAATTGGTCAGGCCGCGCGCGACAATGGCATTATCCTGTCACTGCATGCCCCGTATTTTATCAACTTATCGACGGATGACGACGCACAGCGTGAAAAAAATGCGCGCTATGTGCTGGAAAGCTGTCGTGCGGCACAGGATATGGGCGCGGATCGCATTGTTGTGCACACAGGCGGCGTAGGTAAGCGCAGCCGTGACAAAGCCATGAGCAACAGCCGTGACAATGTGCGGCGCATGCTTGAGCAGTGTGACGCGGCAGGCTATGCGAATATTGCCATCTGTCTTGAGACGATGGGCAAAATCAATGTGATCGGTACGGCCGAAGAGATCATGGAATTGGTTGCTTTGGATGACCGTTTGCTGCCATGCATCGATTTTGGTCATTTGAATGCGCGCACCCATGGCGGTATGTGCACGCGTCAGGATATCGCAGCGCTGTTTGACTTGATGGAAAACACCATCGGTGTTGAACGCACGCGAGTGTTTCACAGTCACTTCTCCAAGATTGAGTACGGAAAGAGTGGAGAGGTGCGTCATCTGACATTTTCGGACACAATGTATGGTCCGGATTTTGATGCAGTTGCGCAGGAGACGGCTGCGCGAGGATATACTCCCCGTTTTATCTGTGAATCCGCAGGTACGCAGGCAGAGGACGCCGTCGTGATGATGCGCTGTTATCAAGAGTATATGAAACAATTTTCTGCAATAGACAAGAAGGTGTAACGTATGCTGAAAGAAATTCAAACCGCGCTGCGCGATGCAGATGTCGATGGAGTGTTGATCACCAGCCCGCAGAATCGTCGATATGCGACAGGATTCCCATCTTCGGCAGGCGTATGCCTGATCGATCAGAAAGGCGGATACCTGTTCACGGATTTCCGTTATATCGAGGCAGCACAAAAGCATATAGCCGAAGGGTTTGCTGTGGCGTTGGTCAAAGGAACGTATGCACAGATGGTCAATGCCATCTGTGCGCAGGATGAGGTGCGCACACTGGCGTTTGAAGACCAGTTTATGACCTGTGCCGATCATGCGCAATGGAAGAACGCATTGAATGCGCAACTGAGACCGATGGGGACGCTTTTGAGCAAACTGCGGGAGGTCAAATGCGAGCGGGAAATTGACTGCTGCATTGCCGCGCAACGCATTGCTGAACGCGCGTTGGAAGAGGTGCTGAATGACATCCATCCGGGTGTGACGGAAAAACATATTGCATCGTTGCTGACGTACCACATGCTCGATTATGGCGGAGAAACCATGTCATTTGAACCGATTGTAGTTTCCGGCGCAAAATCGTCCATGCCACATGGCGTGCCGTCGGACAAGAAAATTGAAGCAGGTGATTTTGTCACAATGGATTTCGGCTGTACCGTCGAGGGATATTGTTCAGACATGACGCGTACAGTTGCAGTTGGGTATGTCACAGATGAGATGCGCAAGGTGTATCACATTGTATTGGAGGCACAGCGCGCAGGGATTGCCGCTGCAAAACCGGGTGTGAGTGGACGTGATGTGGACAAGGCTGCGCGCGATGTCATCACACATGCGGGCTATGGGCAATACTTCGGTCACAGTTTTGGTCACGGCATTGGCATCGACATCCATGAAACCCCGGTTGCTGCGCCGAACAATACAAATCCTCTCCGGGCGGGCAATATCATTTCCGCTGAGCCGGGGATTTATTTGCCAGGTAAATTTGGTGTGCGCATTGAGGATATGCTGTGTATCACGAAAGATGGTTGCCGCAATCTGACAAATGCACCGAAAGAACTGGTAATTTGCGGCTAAGTGCTTGCAAAAGCAGTTGCAATAGGGTAGAATAATAACAGATTAAATAAAAAGATATTTTATGCTTTATATGGAGGGCTTTATTTATGACCGCAGGCGAATTTCGTAACGGTGTAACTTTTGAAATGGATGGACAGGTTTACCAAGTAGTTAGCTTTCAGCACGTAAAACCTGGTAAGGGCGCAGCATTTGTCCGTACCAAGATGAAGAACGTCATGACTGGCGCAGTCACAGAGCGTTCCTTCAATCCGAACGATAAGTACGATGAAGCGTTCGTTGAACGCAAGGATATGCAGTATTTGTACAATGACGGCGATTTGTACTACTTCATGGATATGGAAACGTATGAGCAGGAGCCGATCGGCAAGGATATCCTGGGTGACGATTTCCGCTTCGTAAAGGAAGAAATGATGTGCAAGATTTTGTCCTACAAGGGCAATGTATTTGCCGTTGAGCCGCCGATGTTCGTTGAGCTTGAAATTACGGAGACCGATCCGGGCTTTAAAGGCAACACGGCTACCAATACCCTGAAGCCGGCTGTTGTTGAGACGGGAGCAACGGTAAAGGTTCCGCTGTTCATCGATCAGGGCGAAAAGATTAAGATCGATACCCGTACCGGCGAATATCTGGAGCGCGCAAAGGGCTGATTGCCCATTGTGAGAGGAAAATCGAGCGTCCGGCATTTGCCAGATAAGGAGGAATGGAACCATGACTGTTACTGAGCGCGTCGCGTATGTACGTGGTCTATTTGAAGGCTTTGAAGTCAATGCGGATAAAAAAGAGGGTCGTCTTTTCAAGGAAATCATCGATCTGCTGGAGGATATGGCGCTGTCTATCACCGACTTGGAGGAAGAAAACGAAGCGTTACAGCAAGTCATTGATGCTATGATTGAGGATATCTATGACGATGATGATTCCTACGACGAAGAGGACGTCGAAACGGACGACATGGCATATGATCCGGATAGTGAATTGTTTGAGGTGGTATGTCCCAGTTGCGGCGAGGAGATCTATGTCGATGAGGCTACACTCGGTCAGGGCAGCATTGGGTGTCCCGCATGTGGGGAAGAATTGGAATTCGATATGTCTGCGCTGGATGAAGAATTTTCGTTGGATGATATTCCTGAAGGTGATATTCCGGAGGAGGATATCCCCACAGATGATTTCCCGGAGATTGAGTTCGATTCTGACGATGAGTTGGAAGACGATGCAGAGAACGACATCAACAAGGATGACGACAGGGATGATGACTGACCGTTCGCCAGTCTGAGACAGATCGCATGGCTGCCTGCGTGGCCATGCGATTTTTTACCTTTTCTGTGCGGTTTGTGTACGGGAGACGGCAAAAACTGTGCGAGAAAATTGGTAAAACCACATATGGAATATTTGTATAAAAAAGTGTATAATAATATTCTTGGGAAAATGAAGAAAGGAGAATTTACATGACGTTGGCGGATGCCATTGCCCTGGCGCATCGCGGTGAGACGGACGGTCTTGTCTGCCTGTTCGAACACACGGCGCCCAATATTTGGATGATGGCCGCCGTACTCGGCTGCCCGTGTATCGGCACTGCCTTGACGCAGATTTATCGCCGTGCATGGGATCAGGTCTCCTCTTTGCGTTCCCCGAGTGATCTGCGCGTTTGGATCGGGCGCATTGCGTTTGATGTGCTGTTGAAACAGCCCGAGAATACCGGACGTGCCATGCCTGCGCTGTCGAATGACAGTGCCGAAGCATACCGTGTGATTTCAAATTTGCCGCGGCAGGAGCGCACGGCACTGTTGCTGCTCTGTGGAGATGGCTGTTCTGCGCCACAGGCGGCTCAAATCCTGTCACAGCCGGATATTGAAATCAAGCGCGCCATGCGGCGTGCACGTCAGGCTGTCGCAGCGCATATGGAGCAAACAGGCTGTACAAAAACCTGCAATACGACATGGTTCATTGCCGTGTTGGATGAGCTGCGCCGTGTACAAACGGATGCGGCGGCAGAAGAGCTGGCACAGGTTTTGACCTGCGTGCAGACAGGCGCAGCGTACTGTGAACCCGAAATACCTGCACAGACGGAGCAATGTGTACCGCAGTCGGAAAATGCACACCAAAAAAGTGGATTTTTGAAATGGTTCCGCTCCAAGCGGTTCGGATAAACAAGGACATGGACGGGATGCGGGAAGAATTTCCTGTGTTCCGTTATTTTTTTTGAGGAGGAAATCACGATGTCCAAGACAAAGGAAATTCAGAAACAAATGATGGAAGCACTCAAAGCGAAGGATTCTGCGCGCAAGGATGCATTGTCCCTGCTGCTTTCCGCGCTCAAGGCAAAGGCAAAAGATAAACGTGCCGATCTGACCGAAGAGGAAGAAAATGCGATTATCAAAAAAGAGATCAAACAAACTCGTGAGACGATGGAGGCGGCTCCGGCAGATCGGGAAGACATTCGCAGTGAATGTCAGTTCAAACTGGATGTCTATCAGGCGTTTGCACCGGAAGAACTGGGAGAGGAACAGATCCGTGCATTGATACAGGCGGTGCTCGATCAACTTCAGATCACAGCCCCAACCCCACGTGACAAAGGTCCGGTCATGAAACACCTGATGCCGCAGGTAAAAGGCAAGGCAGATGGCAAACTGGTAAATCAGATTGTTGGGGAGATGCTCAAGGGATGAAGCGCCTGATTTTTATGGGCAAGCATATTGTGCCTGCCGCGCGCATTTTATTCCAAAATGATGATCGCTATACGTCAAAACAGTATGCGTCCTGGCCTGAATTGGAGGTCACGCTGCATGATGACGGGCGATATGCTGTGTGGGTAAATCTGATTGATGATGCAGAATTGTTGCAGGATACCAAACGAGATGCCAGTGGGGTGATTGCAAAGCTCACGCCATATGTCGATGAAATCATCGAGGATTGACCGGTGCAAACCGACAGATTCTCCGCTGTTCATATGATAGACTGAGGCATACCATTTTCGGAAGGGGAAAAAACATGCTTCATTATATCTGCACGCAACGGAAGGACAAGCGCCAACGCACTTGGTATGGCGTTTTGGCAAAGGAAAATGAGAGGACTGTGGCGCAGGCGGACTCGTTGACGTTGGACGGCGTTTCTGCACAGGCATTGGTGCGGCGTATGAATGCCGGACAAGCGTCGTTGCTGCATTTTTCAGAATTGATTGACGATTATCTTATACAGGAAAACACCGACACATAATGTTGTCGGTGTTTGTTATCTCATGAATCGGTTAAAAAAGCAGAACCGCAGGATGATTTCCTGCGGTTCTTTGACTGAGCGGAACTCAGTCCCAAGATAGGTTTTTGACCGGAATATTTATTTGCAGTATCTGGTGATATGTCTGGCGGTTTC
>CALWUF010000053.1 GCA_944384655.1 uncultured Butyricicoccus sp.
CGATGATCTCGAGGTGCAGCTCGCCCATACCGGCGATGATGGTCTGACCGGTTTCCTCATCGGTGTAGGTCTTGAAGGTCGGGTCCTCTTCCGCCAGCTTGGCCAGCGCGATACCCATCTTCTCCTGTCCAGCCTTGGTCTTCGGCTCGATCGCAACACGGATAACCGGCTCCGGGAAGTTCATGGACTCCAGGATGATCGGGTGCTTCTCGTCACAGAGCGTGTCGCCCGTGGTAACGTTCTTGAAGCCGATACCGCCTGCGATATCGCCGGAGTAAACCACGTCAATATCCTGACGGTGGTTCGCGTGCATCTGCAGGATACGGCCGAGACGCTCGCGGCTGTCCTTGGTCGCATTGAGGACCGAGGAACCCGCGGTGATCGAACCGGAGTACACGCGGAAGTAGGTCAGACGGCCGACAAACGGGTCGGTCGCAATCTTAAACGCCAGCGCAGAGAACGGCGCGTCGTCAGAAGACGGACGGGAGTCCTCCTCACCGGTCTTCGGGTTGACACCCTTGATGTCCGGGATGTCGGTCGGCGCGGGCATATAGTCGATAACCGCGTCGAGCAGCATCTGAACGCCCTTGTTGCGGTAAGCGGTGCCGCACAGGACCGGAACGATCTGGTTCTCGATCGTGCCCTTACGGATCGCAGCCTTAACTTCCGCAGCAGAGATCTCCTCGCCCTCGAGGTACTTCATCATGAGGTCCTCGTCGAGCTCAGCGGCAGCTTCCCACAGTGCATCGTGGTACTCCTGCGCCTGATCCATCATATCGGCCGGGATGTCCTCATCGCGGACGTCCTTGCCGAGGTCGTCATAATAAACTTCAGCACGCATGGTGACCAGGTCGATGATACCACGGAAGGTATCCTCAACGCCGATCGGCAGCTGGATCGGCACCGCGTTGCACTTCAGACGGTCCTTCATCATCGCAACTACGTTGAAGAAGTCAGCGCCCATGATGTCCATCTTGTTGACGAACGCCATACGCGGAACCTTGTAGTCGTCAGCCTGATGCCAAACGGTCTCAGACTGCGGCTCGACGCCGCCCTTTGCGCAGAATACGCAGACAGAGCCGTCGAGGACACGCAGGGAACGCTGTACTTCTACGGTGAAGTCAACGTGACCCGGTGTATCGATGATATTGATACGATGACCCTTCCAATGGCAGGTGGTAGCAGCGGATGTAATGGTGATGCCGCGCTCCTGTTCCTGAGCCATCCAGTCCATGACTGCGGCGCCTTCATGCGTCTCACCGATCTTATGCGTGCGACCTGTATAGAACAGGATACGCTCGGTAGTCGTCGTTTTGCCGGCGTCGATATGCGCCATGATACCAATATTTCTTGTTTTTTCCAGTGAAAACTCTCTGGGCATACTATTCTCCTTTCGTAAAGCTACCCAATACAGATCAAATTAGAATCTGTAATGTGCAAACGCCTTATTAGCCTCTGCCATCTTATGGGTGTCTTCACGCTTCTTAACGGCGCCGCCCAGATTGTTCACAGCATCCATGATTTCGCCGGCCAATCTCTCGGCCATCGTTCTCTCGGAACGGGCACGGGAATACTTGGTGATCCAACGCAGACCCAAAGTCTGACGTCTTTCCGGGCGAACTTCCATCGGAACCTGATAGGTAGCACCGCCGACGCGGCGAGCCTTCACTTCCAGAGACGGCATAATGTTATCCATTGCCTCAGTAAATACTTCTAACGGATCGCGGCCAGTCTTCTCCTTTACGATGTCAAAAGCACCGTAAACAACCTTCTGGGCTACGCCCTTCTTACCGTCGAGCATGATCGAATTGACCAGCTTGGTAACGAGCTGGGAGCCGTAGAGCGGATCCGGAAGAACTTCTCTCTTGGGAACAAATCCTCTTCTTGGCACGATACTTCCCTCCTTCACAAAAAAATGATTTCATAGGTACTTCAAAAGCCACCCCTGGCTTTTGTCATCGCCTGTCCGAGGAGTCTGAAACAAAATCTATTCAAACACGCTCAGGACAAAGCTCTTTTTGCTTTGCTGAACCAAAAAGTGTTCAAGTCAAACGCACGGGTTTCGTGTGGGTTTTGATTTGGGCTTTTGTTTTTACTTGCCCGGCTTCGGACGCTTTGCGCCGTACTTGGAACGGGCCTGATGACGGTTTGCAACGCCCTGCGTGTCGAGCGAACCACGGATGATATGATAACGCACACCCGGAAGGTCCTTAACACGGCCGCCGCGAACCATTACAACAGAGTGTTCCTGCAGGTTGTGACCGATACCCGGAATATAGGCGGAAACTTCCATACCGTTGGTCAGCTTAACACGAGCGACCTTACGCAGTGCGGAGTTCGGCTTTTTCGGGGTCATGGTCTTGACAGTTGTGCAGACGCCTCTCTTTTGCGGAGACGGCTGGCTGGTTGCCTTCTTCTTCAGGGAGTTCAGACCTACCTGAAGCGCCGGAGCTGTAGACTTATAGGCTACTTCCTGTCTGCCCTTGCGAACGAGCTGGTTAAAGGTTGGCATTTAACTGGCACCTCCTTAAATAAGAATGAATAGATTTATTTCAGCGGGAATTTGTCCCGTTAAAATCGCACTTATTTTGTGACCGCAACAACGGCAGCACCTACTGCGATGCCAACTGCTTCACCCAATTGCTTCATAGATGAAACCCCGGTCACTTCGACGTTGTGTTCCTCGCACAACATCCGGATAGGGTCGGTAATCCGCCGCTCTGCGTCCGCAGCAATGAATACTTGCTTTGCGCCGCCGTCACGGATGACTTTCTTGGACTGCTTCACACCGACGACTTTTGCCGCCGAAGACAGCTCTGAGAGCATAACGATACCTCCTTATCGCATACTCGTTTATTTTACCGTATGACCCCTTTGTTGTCAATCTTTTTTTCTATGATTTTACAAAGCAGAAAATAGCATTCCCCCTCAGCCGGAGTTTATTCATATATTTGCACAAACCGGTAAAAAATTTTTTAAACGATGTGAAACGCCAGGCAGAACTTCTCTTGCAGGAAATCTGTTATTTCCCTGCAATTTCTCATTGAAACAGTCCTTTGAGATCGTATAACAGCCCTTTCTCCCACGCTTTGTCATACTTCTCCTGTTTCCCACTCGCCTGATATACTGTGTCATGATAGCGCAGATACCCACCGGACAAAAAACTGAATCCAACCACTGCCGCCAGTGTAACAGATAGCAGTTGCCTGCGCGTCGACGGACGGTCAGCAATCCATTGCCACAGACCGAAAACCGCATACGCGCCCACCACCACCACAATCAACGGCAGCGCCAGTTCCCCAAAAAATGAATCCAATTCTACATCCTTGCAATATTTGCGCAGCATGAGATCTCGGCGCGCCAACCCGACACAGATCACGAGCATACCTGTACTCACGATAAGCCAGCCATATTTCCAGTATTTGTCGTTTTTCATGATTTTATCCCTCATACCATCCATATGTCTGGATTCATTGCCAAATTTTCTATATCATGAAAGGCTTTTGCCGCATGCCAACCATCTGCCGCCGCATGATTGATCGAGAGGGAAATCGGCAGCATCCGTCTGCCATCCAATTCATGCCATTTTCCCATCACAAAAATGGGGAACAACATCTGCGGCGCGGTATACGTATCACACGCATACGACGTGAAACTCAGCCACGGCATCATAGACAACGACACAAATCCATCCGGTCTGCCATCCTTTGCCTGAACCCCTTTGATGTTGGAGCAGGTTTCCATATCTTCCACAGCCTTTGCATAAAATACGCTGAAATCCGCATCCCATTCTGTCCAGATATCAGAAAAAGTCTGATCGTCCGGATGAAAAATTGTATAGGACGGCACACAATACTCCCAATACCCCGGATTCCCTTCTTCATCCACTGCCATGCGCAATTCCATGGTATCGTTGACAACGCGCATAATCATCCAGAGCGCTGCCGGATAAAACCGCAGGTTTTTTTCCTTAACGCGTCGATACAGCGCTGTAATATCGATCTCATAATTCAAATTATAGCGCGTGCGCACAATGTCAGTATAATATCGAAAATGTTCGGCGCGCGGCCAGGTATTACAATCCAACGGATGAAACAACATGCGTCTCACCTCCTGTTGACAGTATACCACATTTACACACCATTCGCACCCGCTCCCGTTCTTCAAGCAAAAAAAGAGAGGCAATACCGCAATATTGCCTCTCTTATGATTTCATTTAATCCAGATTGTGAATCTCTTCGTAATGACCGTTGCGGTATTCCCTGAGCCCGGAGCCTGCCGGAATCAGCTTGCCGATCAGGACATTTTCCTTCAGACCGGTCAGTGGATCGATCTTGCCCTTGATGGCTGCATCAGTCAGGACACGGGTGGTCTCCTGAAAGGATGCTGCGGACAAGAACGAATCGGTTGCCAACGCAGCCTTGGTAATACCCATCAATACCGGCGAATAGGTCGCCAGTGTAAGACCTGTCTCACCTGCATCAATGCGTTCCTGAACCTTATTGTTCTCATCTTCAAACTCGATCAGGCTCATCATTGCGCCCGGCAGCATATCGGTATCGCCTACATCTTCCACCTTGATCTTATGCATCATCTGACGGACAATGACTTCAATGTGCTTGTCGTTCAGATCAACGCCCTGCTGACGATATACCTTCTGGACTTCCTTAATCAGATAATCCTGTACCGCACGCGGATCAAGAATGCGCAGGATATCATGTGGATTGAGTGCACCTTCGTTGAGCTGCTGACCCTGTTCAACTTCATCGCCATCCGCAACTCGGATACCGGAAGACGATGCGAGCTGATAGCTCTTGGTCTCACCAGTCTTACTGTTGACAATGTTGACCGTCTTGACCGTTGTGCGCTTGCTTTCCTCAATGGTAACAATACCGCTGATTTCCGCCAGTGTTGCAACTTTTTTCGGCTTTCTCGCTTCAAACAGCTCTTCCACTCGCGGAAGACCCTGGGTAATATCAGAACCTGCAATGCCGCCCGAATGGAAGGTACGCATGGTGAGCTGCGTACCCGGCTCACCGATGGACTGTGCCGCGATGATGCCGACCGCCTCACCCATTGCACACGGCGCATTGAATGCCAGGTTGGAACCATAGCAATGTGCGCAAACGCCCTTACGGGCACGGCACTGGAGCACGGTGCGAATCTGTACCTTTTTGATGCCCGCATCGATAATGCGCTTTGCATCATCTTCCGTCATCATATCGCTTTTGCTCTGGAGCAATTCACCGGTTTCCGGATGATACAGGTCTTCAACCAGATATCTGCCTGCCAGGCGTTCCGCAAACGGTTCAATGACGGAATTGCCATCCATGATGTCCTCAACCCAGATGCCTCTGGTCGCATGGCAGTCTTCCTCACGGATGATGACTTCCTGTGATACGTCAACCATTCGACGGGTCAGATAACCGGAGTCTGCGGTACGCAATGCGGTATCCGCCAGACCTTTTCGTGCGCCTCGTGCAGAGGTGAAATACTCCAATACGGACAGACCTTCCCGGAAGTTCGATTTGATCGGGATCTCGATGGTCTTACCTGCGGCATTCGCCATCAAACCACGCATACCTGCCAACTGACGGATCTGATTGATCGAACCACGGGCGCCGGATTGTGCCATCATCGTGATTGGGTTGAAACGATCCATGTTGGAGGTCAGCGCTTCGGTAACGTCGTTGGTGGTCTTTTCCCACTCGCGGACAACCAGACGATAGCGTTCTTCATCGGTGATAAAACCACGCTTATACTTTTTATCAATCATGGCAACCTTTTTCTCGGATGCCGCAATTAGCTCTGGTTTCTCCTTCGGAACAAAGATATCGGAGAACGAAACCGTCAATGCGCCCTTGGTGGAGTATTTATATCCCATCGCCTTGATGGAGTCCAAAACTTCTGCGGTTTTATTGAAACCATGAATGCGGATGCATCGGTCAACAATCTTGCCAAGCTCCTTCTTTCCGCAAGTCTGCATGATCTCCAGCTTGAGCATATCCTGTTTTGTCTTTCTTTCGACAAAGCCAAGATCCTGCGGAATCTTCTGGTTGAAAATCAGACGCCCGGCAGTCGCATCGACCAGACCGCTGACGATTTCACCGTCAACCTCCTTGGTCATGCGCACCCGAATGGGCGCATGAATACCAATCACGCCCTCATCGTATGCCATAAGCGCTTCATCGGCGTTGCGGAACACCTTGCCCGCACCGCGTTCGGTGTCACGGTCGATCGTCAGATAATACGAACCGAGAACCATATCCTGTGACGGAATGGTGACCGGCTTGCCATCCTGCGGCTTGAGCAGGTTGTTGGCGGACAACATCAACAGACGTGCTTCCGCCTGCGCCTCGACAGACAGCGGCAGATGCACTGCCATCTGGTCGCCGTCGAAGTCGGCGTTAAATGCGGTACAAACCAACGGATGCAGCTTAATCGCACGACCTTCGACCAGAATGGGCTCAAAGGCTTCGATGCCCAGACGGTGCAGGGTCGGCGCACGGTTCAGCATAACCGGATGACCCTTGATCACCGTTTCAAGTGCATCCCAAACTTCAGGCTTGCCGCGTTCCACCATCTTCTTTGCAGACTTGATGTTGGAAGCCAGACCATCCTGAACCAAACGCTTCATGATGAACGGCTTAAACAGTTCGATTGCCATTTCTTTTGGCAGACCGCACTGATAAATCTTCAGATCCGGACCTACGACAATAACGGAACGGCCGGAATAATCGACTCGCTTGCCAAGCAGGTTTTGACGGAAACGTCCCTGCTTGCCCTTCAGCATATCAGACAGCGACTTGAGCGGGCGGTTGTTCGGACCGGTGACCGGACGTCCCCGGCGACCATTGTCGATCAATGCATCGACGGCTTCCTGCAACATGCGCTTCTCATTGCGTACAATGATATCCGGCGCGCCCAACTCAAGCAGGCGCTTGAGACGATTGTTCCGGTTGATGACCCGGCGATACAAGTCGTTCAAGTCAGAGGTCGCAAAACGACCGCCATCCAATTGTACCATCGGACGGATCTCCGGCGGAATGACCGGGACAACATCCATCACCATCCATTCCGGACGGTTGCCCGACTTGCGGAATGACTCCACAACCTCAAGACGCTTGATGATGCGCACGCGCTTCTGACCGGTTGCATCGCGCAGCTCGTTCTTCAGCTCCGTACTCAGTTGCTCGAGATCCATCTCTGCCAACAACTTTTTAATTGCTTCCGCGCCCATTCCGGCCTCGAAGTCATCTTCAAACTTCTCCTTCATGTCGCGGTATTCTTTTTCTGTCAGGATCTGCTTTTTAATCAAACCAGTCCCTTCACCCGGATCGGTGACGATATAAGCGGCAAAGTACAGGACCTTTTCAAGCAGACGTGGGGACATATCCAAAATAAGACCCATGCGGGACGGGATGCCCTTAAAATACCAGATATGAGAAACCGGAGCGGCCAGTTCAATATGTCCCATGCGCTCACGGCGTACCTTGGACTTGGTTACTTCAACGCCACAACGTTCACAGATTTTGCCCTTATAACGAACTTTCTTATAGCGTCCACAATGGCATTCCCAGTCCTTCTGCGGTCCAAAAATGCGCTCACAGAACAAACCGTCACGTTCCGGCTTGAGGGTACGATAGTTGATGGTTTCCGGCTTCTTGACCTCGCCGTAAGACCATTCGCGGATCAGCTCCGGCGAAGCAAGGCCGATTTTGATTGCATTAAACGTATTATATCCCATGCTTACTCCTCCGTCTCGCTGTAATCATCATCGCTGTCAAACAGATCGTCGGATACCATAGACTCCTCGTCCAGCAGCGGATGATCGCCGTCCTCGACATCGGAAATACCGAAACCAGAGGCCTCGAATTCCGAATCGCTTGCGGTTGCACGTTCATGCTGCTCATAGCTCGCAGTATCGTCATCGTCGTCCGCCAGGACAATTTCCGCACCGTCCTCGTCGAGCACACGGATGTCCAAACACAGCGACTGCAGCTCCTTGACCAGGACTTTGAACGACTCCGGTACACCCGGCTGCGGGATATTGTGACCCTTGACAATTGCCTCATAGGTCTTGACACGACCGACAATATCATCCGACTTGACAGTCAGGATCTCCTGCAACGTATACGCTGCGCCATAGGCCTCCAATGCCCAGACTTCCATCTCGCCAAAACGCTGACCGCCGAACTGTGCTTTGCCGCCGAGCGGCTGCTGGGTAACCAGCGAATACGGACCTGTGGAACGCGCGTGAATCTTATCGTCAACCAGATGATGCAGCTTGAGATAGTACATATAGCCGACGGTTACTTCATTGTCAAATTTCTCACCGGTACGACCGTCATATAAAACCGATTTGCCATTCGGATTCTTGCCGGCTGCGGTCAGCGCATCTGCAATGTCCTGTTCGTTCGCACCGTCAAATACCGGCGTCGCAATCTTCCAGCCCATGCTCATCGCTGCATAACCCAGATGAACTTCCAATACCTGTCCAATGTTCATGCGGGACGGTACGCCGAGCGGATTCAAAACGATGTCCAGCGGTGTGCCATCTTCGAGGAACGGCATATCTTCCTGCGGCAGGATGCGTGAAACGACGCCCTTGTTGCCATGGCGACCTGCCATCTTATCGCCTACAGAAATCTTTCTCTTCTGCGCAATATAGACGCGGACCGTCATATTTACACCGGGCGACAGATCATCCCCGGCTTCTCTCGTGAATACCTTGACGTCAACAACAATGCCCGCTTCGCCATGCGGCGCACGCAGGGACGTATCGCGTACTTCGCGCGCTTTTTCACCAAAAATTGCACGCAGCAGGCGCTCTTCTGCGGTCAATTCCGTTTCGCCCTTCGGCGTTACTTTACCGACGAGGATATCTCCGGAATGAACCTCCGCACCAATGCGGATGATACCGCGTTCATCGAGATCGCGCAGGGCATCTTCGCCCACATTCGGGATATCACGCGTAATTTCTTCCGGTCCCAGCTTGGTGTCACGCGATTCGGATTCATATTCTTCGATGTGAATAGACGTATATACGTCGTCACGAACCAGACGCTCGTTGAGCAGCACGGCGTCCTCATAGTTATAACCTTCCCAGGTCATGAAACCGATGAGCGCATTCTTGCCCAGTGCAACTTCACCATTGGAAGTAGACGGACCGTCCGCCAGGACGTCGCCCTTTTTGACGCGCTCGCCCAGATTGACAATCGGGCGCTGATTGATGCAGGTAGACTGGTTGGAACGCAGGAACTTGGTCAGATGATAGGTCTTTTCACCCATCATATCGTAGTTGACGGTCACATCACGTGCAGTGACACGGGTGACAACGCCGTCGCCCTCTGCCAGCGGGACGATACCGGAGTCTACACATGCTTTATATTCCATACCTGTGCCGACAGCAGGAGATTCCGTCTTGAGCAGCGGCACAGCCTGACGCTGCATGTTTGCACCCATCAGGGCACGGTTTGCGTCGTCGTGTTCGAGGAACGGAATCATTGCCGTTGCAACGGATACCATCATACGCGGAGAAACGTCCATCAGATCGACGTCCTGACGATCCACTTCGACGATTTCCTCACGGCAACGGCAGGTAATACGGGCATTCGCCAAACGCCCCTGTTCATCCAACGGCTCATATGCCTGGCAAACCGTGTACTCATCCTCGATGTCTGCGGTCATATAACAAACTTCATCGGTAACGCGACCGGTCTCCTTGTCAATGACTCGATACGGCGCCTCGATAAAGCCAAATTCATTGATGCGCGCGTAGGTTGCGAGATAAGAAATCAGACCGATGTTCGGACCTTCCGGCGTCTCGATCGGGCACATACGACCATAATGGCTGTAGTGTACGTCTCGAACCTCAAAGGATGCGCGGTCACGCGACAGACCGCCTGGACCCAATGCGGACATACGGCGCTTGTGCGTCAGCTCTGCCAGCGGATTGGTCTGATCCATGAACTGGGACAGCGGAGAAGAACCAAAGAATTCCTTAATCGCTGCGGTAACGGGGCGAATGTTAATGAGCGACTGCGGCGTAACGATATCCAGATCCTGAATCGTCATGCGCTCACGGATGACACGTTCCATACGCGAGAAACCGATGCGGAACTGATTCTGCAACAATTCACCGACACAACGCAGACGGCGATTGCCCAGATGGTCGATGTCATCGGTCGTACCGATGTCGTGACCGAGACCGAGCAGATAGCAGATGGATGCCAGCATATCATCAACAATGATGTGCTTGGGAATCAGATCATCCTTTGCCGCACAGATGTCATCAATCAATTCCTCTTCGCTCTTGCCTTCGGCCTCTGCTGTCTCCAGCAACTCCCTGAGCACGACAAAGCGAACCTTTTCCTTGATGCCGCACTTTTCCAACGGGTCGAAGGAAACAAAGTCTTTCATATCGACCATGCCGTTGCCAAACACCTTGACCTTTACGCCATCATTGGACTCAATGGTCGTACCATGCACACCGCGGCGCGCAATCAGATTCGCCTGCTGGCGGTTGAGAACCGTGCCTTCCTCTGCGAGGATTTCCCCGGTCATCGGATCGACAACGGTCTCGCACAACTTATGCCCCACCAGACGGCGTGCAATATTCAGCTTCTTGTTGTACTTATAACGACCGACTGCGGAAATGTCATAGCGCCGGGTATCAAAAAACAGCGCATTGAGCAGACTGCGTGACGAATCAACCGTGGGCGGCTCGCCCGGACGCAGCTTCTTATAGATTTCGATGAGGGCGTCTTCAACCGTCTTGGATGGATCTTTGTCGAGGGTTGCCAAAATGCGCTCGTCCTCGCCGAACATCTCGATGATCTCTGCATCGGTCTCAACGCCGATGGCACGGATGAACGAAGTGATCGGAATTTTTCTATTTTTATCGATTCGGACATAAAATACATCATTGCTGTCCGTCTCATACTCCAGCCATGCGCCGCGATACGGGATGACCGTCGAAGACAACAGCGGCTTATCCGTCTTATCCAGCGTCATGCCGTAGTAGACGCCCGGTGAACGGACAATCTGAGAAACAATGACGCGTTCCGCGCCGTTGATGATAAACGTGCCGGAATCGGTCATGCGCGGGAAATCGCCCATAAACAGTTCCTGTTCTTTGATTTCGCCGGTCTCTTTGTAACGCAGACGCATGCGAACACGCAGCGGGCAGGCATATGTGGCGTCACGCGCCTTGCACTCTTCCACACTGTATTTGGGTTCATCGTCCAACTTATAGTCGATGAACGACAATTCCAGATTGCCAGTGTAGTCACTGATAGACGCAACGTCGTCGAATACCTCGCGCAATCCGTCCGTCAGGAACCATTCATATGATTTTTTCTGAACCTCGATCAGGTTCGGCATGTCCAGGATCTCCGGAATCCTGGCAAAGCTCTTTCGGGTGGTACGTCCGTACTTCACGTCATGGACATGGACACCGTTGATTGTCGCCTCGTTTGCCATATTGTACCCATCACTCCGTTTCTCAAGTATTCGATACGCCTGGCTGCGTAGTGATTATTGTCATACTCTTTCTTGCATCTTGACGAAAAAAATGCTAGAATGTATTTGGATAAAGTTCCATATATTTATGTGGAAACTATTAAATGATAGCATACTTATACAAATTTGTCAAGCTGACCAAAGTTGTCAAACCTCTCCAAATCGGAGAGGTTTTGTTGTTTTTGTTTGTGTTTTTCGACCAAAGAAATGGGAATTTGTGCGTTTTCCGTGTATCTATTCCACCTGTTTCATGCCTGGTGCGCGACCCCGCTTTAAATATGCGGACCGGAATCTCAATTCCTCCGGCAGGTGTGATTGATCATCGTAAAATTTTGTTTCAAAATCGCCATTTTCCCCATATACAATGCACGAAATGGACGCATTTCCTACAATATTGGGTTGCATTTCGTCAAATGGGGTATCCAGACACGCCAGATACGATTGCAGCGCAAAGCCATGCGACACGATGACAATGGATTTTCCCCGATTGCTCCGAATCAAACGATCCACCGTTTCCGTCATGCGGGCATGCACCTGTTTGGCGCTCTCGCCGTCCGGCGGACAAAATTTTGCCGGATGATTGCGGAAATTGTCCATCACATCGGGATATGCGCGCCGGTTTTCCTCATTGGTATGACCCTCCAGCAGACCGCCGTCAATCTCACGCAAGCCGTCTACCAGCACTGGTTGCACTGCCAGATGGCGGCATACCCCTTCCGCCGTCTGCCAGGCACGTGTGAGCGGGCTGCTGTATACCGCATCCACCGCAATACCGGCAAACGTCTCACCCAAAAAATACGCCTGTTGAAGCCCGGTATCGCCCAGCGGTATATCTGAACTGCCCTGGAACCGCCCCCCGACATTGTTGTCCGTCGTGCCGTGACGGATGAAATAAACTGTTGTCTTCACAAAACATTCCCTTCTTCCAAAAACAGAGCGGCCATGTGGCCGCTCTGTTCGTTTTTTATAGACACTGCAAGTACTGCCCGTACAGGGTTTTGCCCAACTGAACACCAACTTCATGCACCTGTTCTGCGGTAATCAAGCCCTTATCATAGGCGCATTCCTCCGGGCAGGCGATATAACGTCCCGTGCGTTCCTGTACCTCACGCACACAATTTGCCGCTTCAAGCAGGTTTTCCGCAGTACCTGCGTCTTTCCACACAAAGCTGTCACTCAGCGGAACAACTTTGAGTTGACCGCGACGCAAATATTCCAAATTTACGTCTGTGATTTCCAGCTCACCGCGTGCGGACGGCTGGAGATTCCGCGCGATTTCCAATACATCTGAATTGTAAAAATACAATCCCGGAATAATATAATTGGATTTCGGGAAACGCGGTTTTTCTTCGATGCTGATGGCGTTGCCTTCCTCATCGAATTCTACCACGCCAAATGCACGCGGATCATCGACATAATAGCCAAAAACTGTTGCACCGACATTGTTGTCGGCCGCATGCATAAACTGATACTGCTTGGTTTCATCATAGAAAATATTATCTCCCAAGACCAGGCAAACGGATTCACCCCGGATAAAATCCGCTGCGACAAGGAATGCATCTGCAATCCCGCGCGGCACTTTCTGCACCGCATAGGAAATCTGAACGCCCCATGCACTGCCGTCGCCCAGCAGCCGTTCAAAGGTTTCCTCTTCACCGTCCGGAATAATGACCATAATATCGGTAACGCCCGACTGAATTAATACAGAAAGCGGATAATAAATCAACGGTTTATCATAAACCGGAAGTAACGGCTTGCACACAGGCTTTGTCATCGGATACAGCCGAGTCCCCTTGCCTGCAGCAAGAATCAAACCTTTCATGATGTTTTGCCCTCCATCACATCAAAAATCTGTCCCATCCCCATTTTCAGACACAGAATGGGTATATTCCTATATCTTATCATTATTATACCGATAGTCCCTGCATGCTGTCAAGAAATGTCTTGGTATTTCTACACAAACCCACATTAAATCAACTGCATAACACGCAAAAGGAAAATCCATCCAGTCAATGTGACGGAAGAAAGCAATGTTGTCAACACAATGATACTGGAAGACAATTCCCCATCATTATCCATATTTTTTGCCATAATGTAAGATGTGACTGTTGTGGGAGAACCGAGCATAATGAGTACAGCTACCATCTCTGTACCCGAAAAGCCGAGATGCACAGCCAACGGCAAAAACAAGACCGGCAGTGCGAGCAGCTTGATTGCTGTTGCCACAAGAGTGGGGCGAATCTTTGCAAGCGCCTGCGTCCCTTCAAATCCTGCGCCAACCACAAGCAATGCCAGCGGTGTAGCGGTAGCCGCCACGCTGTCTATCATCTTGAGCGGGATCTGAGGGATATCCATGCGCAGCAAGGAAAACGGAAGACCAAAGAAAATACCGAGAATAATCGGATTTTTGAGTACATTGATGCATGCACGCTTGATTGCCTCCCGTCCATGCGCGCCACCGCCTGCGGAAAATGTCAGAATAACAACAGAAAACACATTGAACAGCGGTACGGCAGAGACAATCATCAATGGCGTCAAGCCTGCATCGCCGTAAATATTTTCGACAAATGCGATGCCCAGCACAGCGACACTGCTGCGCGCAGCACCCTGTACAAACGCGCCGACCATGGTCTTGTCCGGCATCAGCTTTGCCGTCAACAGCCACAGTCCAACAAACATCACAATGGTCACGCCCGCACAGTATATCACAAAATCCAAATGGAAATCCTGATACAGATCCGTCTGCGCAATATCGCGGAACAACAAAATCGGCAATGCAACTTTGAAAACATATTTATTGGTGACGGCACAGAATTCTTCTGTGAACATGCCAATCTGTTTTAATACATAACCGAGCACCATGACGAGAAAAATCGGCACTGTAGCATTCAAACTAAATACAAAACTATCCATTGATCTTCTCCGAAGCCGAATGCCTGCGCGGCGGCAACTGCAACAACAGAATTGAACCGAGAATCAATGCCATGCCGAGCACAGTCCAGACAGTAAACGGATCGCCAAACACCACGATGCCCAGCAGACTGCCCACCAGCGGTTCCACTGTCGCCAATACAGCCGCCTGTGACGCAGGCACACCTTTCAATCCGCCGGTATACAGCAAAAATGGCGCAACTGTACACATCACCGCCAGCGCAAGACCAATCAGCAGTGTGCGCGGCTGCTCCAGTGCCAATTCCGTGCAATGCACCGCACTGAACGGCGCAGTCGCCAATGCCGCGAATACGAATGTATAAAAGGAAACTGTCATGGCATTGTAGCGCGGTAAAGCAACTTTTCCAAAAATGCTGTACAATGCATAAAAGAATCCCGACGCCAGACCACACACAACCGTTGTCCATGCAACCGGCTGTGCATGGGAAAATATCCCGGTGATGCACGCACAGCCTGCGACTGTGATCGCAATCGCTGCAAGCCGATGTACTGTCAACCGTTCATGGAACAACAGTATGGATACTATCAGCACAAAAACCGGCGCAGTATACAGCAGCAGCGCTGCCACCGCCACACTGCTGCGGGCGAGCGTATAAAAATAGCAAAAATTAAACAGTGCAATACTGACCATACCTGTACCGATAAACATCCAGATATCACGCAGTTGAATGCGCAGCATAGACCGGTCGCGCACTGCAATCACAATACCGAGCGTCGCCGCCGCAAGCAAATTGCGGAAAAAGACAATATCTAATGAGGACATCCCTGCCGCATCCAGCGCACGCACAAACAGGGAAATCATCCCCCACAGCGCACCTGCGCCCACGACCATCCATGCCGATTTTGTTTTCGTATGCATGTATTTCCTCCTCTGCGAAAACCGCTGAAAATTCCCGCCTGTCCAGTATATCACTGTTGCGCAGGAAATGAAAAGCAATTTTCGCTCTTTTTTCCAAAAAACTGCCGTCTTTCTCCCCCCACACGCCAGAAATCCTGCATTTTCCACCTCATTTTACGTCCTGTTTGAAAATACATCAAACTTTTTGCACAAAAAATTGCAGTTTTTTTTGGGAGGTTTGCCACTACTCTTTCTTTATCTGGTGTGGTATATTTATAAACGTACTTTTTAGCAGGAGTACCGCATCATCCGCCCTATACAGAGGGCGTGAGTCATATGCCATACAGAGAAGAGAGAAGAAACGAGACGGTTGGGTGAACCGTCTCGTTTCATTTTTTCTATTTTTTTATTCCTGTTTGACTTCATCCTGATCAGCGTGTCGGAGCATAAGATAGGCATGCATTGCAGCATATGTGAGCGCCAGGAATATTCCAGCGGAAAGCACATGCAGTGCAATTTCCTGCCATCCCCCGTGCTCCATAACAAGCAGAACGATATCCACGACACGCCGCACGCACAATACAGCGCAGGCAAATGCCGCCGTTCGATAATACCGCAGCATATAGCAAACAAAACACAGTGTAAGCACCAGCTCAACACAGGTGATACCGATTCCGGCAAACACAAGCACGACCACTGTCAGCGAAATCGGCCACAGCATCCTTGCCGTATACGTCTTTCCGACGTTCTTCGGTTCCGGCGGTTCTTCCTCCTGCGGCTCAGACTGCGCCGTGTCCTCCGCCTGTTCCGGTTGCCCGACGGTCTCCGACTCTGTGAACGCCGTATCGGCAGACGATTCCGGCGCTTCTTCCGATTCCGTACCGGCGGTTTGCTCCACCTCTTCCGGCTCAACCGGCGGGAACAATTGTTCCCACACGCCGTCCTCCATCGGCTGTTCCATACGCTTCTCTTCAGCCGGCTGCTTCTGTACGTTCAACAGTTGCTCCAGCGCATGAGTCAGGTCTGCGGTACTGCTCAAACGCTGTTCTGTAACAGCCTGATCATTTGCCGGCTGTACATCATCCACACCATCCCCCTCAGAAGCTTGAAGCACGTTTGCCAGCGCCTGTGACAGATCTGCGGTCGATTCCAGCGCCTGTACTTCCGGGCTGAGTATATCATTCCATGCACCGCCTGACAACATACTGTTTTCCGGCTTCGTATCGGTATCAGACGCTTCCACCGGTTGTTCCGTCATCCAGGCAAACTGTGCCTGCTGCTCAAGCGGCACATCGGAGGATGGCATTGCACGGTCTTCTGTGGTTTCTGTGTCATCCGGCCCCGTTTCAGTTTCCTGTATATTTTCCCGGGAAAGTGGCTCCGCCTCTGTCGCGGGATCGGATGCCAACGGTTCAGTGGATTCAATATGCGCCGCTACCGTTTCGGAAATTGAATCGATTTCATCCGGTTCCTCCTGGGGCAATTGGCTGGTATCCAGAACATGCGTATTGTCATCCACCTCATCCTCTTCAAATGCAGGCACACGCAAATACGCATCCCCTCCGTGTCTCGATTCAGCAATCACCGTTCGACCTCTGTACTTCCCTCCAAATGGGAAGGCATTGGCTCCTCGGCTTGTGAGCGCCTGTACTGTACAGCCTGCGATGGTCAATGCCAGACCAACCACAAGGGTATTCATTCCCTGCTGCCCGACAAACAAATCCACCAACACGACTGCCGCCCCAATGCCGAACAATCCAGTCACAAAAATACCCGCTGGACGGAGAAATAACACGCCCGTCACACCGAACAATGCTGCGCCGCCCATCAGGACCAACCAAAACGCAATCGGTGCATACTGCCCTGCAAACAGACCCGCCAGGTACACGACCGCCGCACCAATACAGGCGCACAGTGTAAACACGCCGAGCGGATACCAATAAAAAAATCCAAAACCGAACGCAAGACCGAGCACAACCATGACCAATACGGTAAATATCAATCCATTCAGCCCATCCATCGGTACACCAAACATACTGGTCAGGCAAATGCCTGCAATCACGCCCAACGTTATGCCGCTCAACGCGCTGACTGCGCGCATCAACCGATATCCTGCAAAGCAAAACAACAGTGCAATGAGCAGCAATATCATTTTCACCGGCATGGCGTGATAAAATGTTGCCCATGTTTGTCCTGCGATTTCGATTACATTGTTAAGGGTAAGATCCATATCGTTTCAACCTTCTTTTATGTTATGGTTCGCTTTTTTCGCCTTCTATCCAGCGGCACACGCCGGACACAATGCCCGACGCAATTTGCTGCCGATATTGTTCTGTCGCCAATTTGGCATCGTCCTGCGGGTTGCTCAGAAATCCCATTTCCAGCAGCACACAGGGTACTTCTGACCAGTTAAACCCCGTCAGGTCGCTGCGCTGCACCAATCCGCGATTATAGGCACCCGTTGCCACGGTCACTTCTTCGAGAATGATCTCAGCCGCCCGTGCACTTGGCTGTTCAATTTCCGGTGTTCCCAACAGCTCGCCCGCAGGAACCTGCATGGACATGCCTGAAACGGTGGAATCTTCCGAACCATCTGCATGAATGCGAATACATAAATCCACGCCCGCATCGTTTGCAATCTGTGCGCGTTCAATGTTGCTGACCGTCGCCTCATGGCTTTGACGGGTCATGACAACCTGTGCGCCAAGCGCTTCCAACTCGATACGCGTCAGTTGTGCCACGGCAAGGTTCACCGCTTCTTCCGTCTGGCTGCTGCCCGACGCACCGCTGACATATGCGGCTTTGGTCTCCTGTGAAAGCGGGGAGATCGGTTCCTGTGCGCTGGCTGTTGTCACGCCATGTCCCGGATCAAGACAGATCCGTACACCTGCAAGCCTTTGTATCTGCCCGCTTGTATCGGACGACTGGTCTTCCAACGGCGGGTCAATCAACCCTGCCGCCGTATCGCCAAAAAAGTCCGCCTGTCCCGCCGATCCCGAATATGCACTTCCCGCAGAATTTTGGGTGTTCTTCCCACAACCATACAGGACACACAGCAAACCTGCGAGCAACGCCAATCCAAACCATCGTCTTACCGCCATCCCCGGCTCTCCTCATATGCAACGATGGTGCTGATATTGGCGCGTTCGATGGAAGTCAGCCGCGCACGGATCGTCGATTCGGTACAGGTGCTGTCGCGTTCATACCAGCTCTTGGATGCAAAATAATTCTGCCAGCGCGAAGAGGTGAACGCATACCCATGACGCGCATAGATTTCATTGCGAATGGCCGCCACAGTATCCTGGCTCAAGCCGCGCAGATCGGATGTAGAAATATACTGCGTATCTGTCGGCCACAGATAGCCGGAACTGGTTACGCTCGAATAATAATTGTTGTCGTTCGCCGCGTCTTCGCCGTAATAATAGTAATTGTTCGTCACTGTGGCAGGCGTTTGCTCTTCACTGCCATCCTCCGCCGCATTGTCCTCCGTTTGGGAATCAGTGTTGCCTGAACCGCTGCCCGCCATGTCCACATTGCTTGCCTGGGTATCATTTTGTGTTGTTTGCTGTTGAGTGTCCCCGATTGCCGCAAGTTGCGCTTGTTCATTTCTCTGGTTTATGATTGTAAAGCAGACAATACATGCCACCAACACAATAGCGACTGCCGCGATGGCTGCAATGACAATGGAATTTTTTTTGCGCGAAGCACGCATCTGTTGTTCCTGTCTGGGCGTGCGCGCACCGCAATTTGGACAAAAATCCGCGTTGTCGGGCAAGGCTGTGCCGCATTTATTACAGTACATAACGTTTCTCCTTTTTCTGATGTGAAGGTATAGCTACTGTTAGTATACCATAACCTGCGGTATCTGTCACGGACTTCCCCACTATATATCCATTTCCCGAACAAAAAACCGGTCCATATCACGAGGATACCGACCGGTTCTGTTTGAGACTTTATTTACTTGCCGACATTGATTCGGGTCAATGCACGCTTGAGCTTGGCCTGTGCCAACTCATACTCACGCGCATCCAGGCGCCGCTGCATCATCGCTTCCGCACGCTGACGCGCACGCTCGGCGCGGTTGACGTCAATGTCCTCCGCCCATTCAAACGTGGTTGCAACAAGGTTTACCTCGTTGTTCATCACAGACAGCATCCCGCCAATGCAGGCGGCGCGGCGGGTCTCGCCATTGCTGCCGGTGACGCGGCACTCGCCCATACCGAGCGCAGTCAGATACGGCGTGTGATGCGCAAGAATGCACACATCGCCGTCAATGGTTCTCGCGATAATGCGCTGTGCCTCACCGTCAAAGTACAAGCCATCAGCCGTGACAATGGTCAGATGGAATACACTCATGCGTTATTCCCCCTTCCTGGCTTTTTCAACGGCCTCCTCAATGGTACCGACAAACAGGAATGCGGATTCCGGCAGATCATCGTGTTTGCCCTCAATAATCTCCTTAAAGCCGCGGATGGTCTCCTTGAGCGGAACATACTTGCCCGGAATGCCGGTGAACTGTTCTGCGACAGAGAACGACTGCGACAGGAAGCGCTGGATCTTACGTGCGCGCGATACCGTCAGTTTATCCTCCTCGGACAGTTCATCCATACCCATGATGGCGATGATATCCTGTAATTCCTTATAGCGCTGGAGAATCATCTGCACATCACGTGCAACCTGATAATGCTCCATGCCGACGACTTCCGGCGCGAGGATACGGCTGGTGGAATCGAGCGGATCGACAGCCGGATAGATACCCTGAGATGCAATGCCGCGGTCGAGGACTGTCGTCGCGTCCAGATGGGTAAAGGTGGTCGCCGGAGCCGGGTCGGTCAGGTCGTCCGCCGGGACATAGACCGCCTGTACCGACGTGATAGAACCGCGCTTGGTGGATGTAATGCGCTCCTGAAGCGCGCCCATCTCGGTTGCCAGCGTCGGCTGATAGCCAACGGCAGACGGCATACGACCGAGCAGCGCGGACACTTCCGAGCCTGCCTGCGTGAAACGGAAGATGTTATCGATAAACAACAGGACGTCCTGACCTTCGCGGTCACGGAAATATTCCGCCATCGTCAGACCGGACAGTGCGACACGCATACGTGCTCCAGGCGGCTCATTCATCTGACCATATACCAGTGCAGTCTTATTCAAAACGCCGGATTCCGTCATTTCACCATACAGATCATTGCCCTCACGGGTACGTTCACCGACGCCTGCGAATACGGAAATACCGCCGTGCTGTTTGGCGACATTGTTGATCAGCTCCATGATAAGAACCGTTTTTCCGACGCCTGCGCCGCCGAACAGACCGATCTTGCCGCCCTTCGCATAGGGGCAAATCAAGTCGATGACCTTGATGCCCGTTTCCAGAATGGTTGTTGCACCTTCCTGATCTTCATAGGACGGCGCCGGACGATGGATTTCCCAATATTCTTCGGTCTTGATCGGTTCCCCGTTGTCGATCGGCTCACCGAGCAGATTGAACATACGGCCGAGTGTCGCATCACCTACGGGCACCGAAATGCTCTTGCCGGTATCGAGCGCCTTTTCACCGCGGACAAGTCCGTCGGTGGAACTCATGGCAATGCAGCGTGCCGTATTGTCGCCGATATGCTGTGCGACCTCCGCAATGATCTTTGTACCGTTGTGATCGATTTCAAGTGCATTGAGAAGATTGGGAAGCTGTCCGTCCGCAAATTTTACATCCAGTACAGGACCAATAACCTGGGCCACTGTACCAAAATTTTGCTCGTTCATGCACATATCTCCTTCTTGGTTTGGATAAAGCAGCCGTGTGAGATCAATGTTCCGCACCGGCTACAATTTCGGTAATTTCCTGCGTAATCGCACCCTGACGGGCACGGTTGTACTTCAAGCTCAGATCTTCAATCATTTCGCTGGCATTCTTGCTTGCCGCATCCATCGCCGTGCGGCGGGATGCCAGTTCAGACGCCCACGACTGGCTGAGTGCACCGTAGAAAATACCGGAAATATATTCCGGAACAACTGCATTGAACACAGCCTCCGGACTCGGTTCATACAGCACCAGGCTTCTTACATCATCCTTTGCCTCACTCTTTTCATACGGGATGGGCAAGATCCGCATCTCCGTGGCATTCTGTGTCAGCATGGAGACAAAGTTCGTATATAAAATATACAGCTCGTCAAACGTGCCTTTGCGAAATTCATCTGCGAGGAAGTGTGCTGCCTCAAAGCAATTGCCGATGGTAACATCTTCGACATAGGTATACTGCGCGGTCAAAATTTCCATTTCCTTGCGCTGGCAGTATTCCATCGCCTTTTTGCCGACCGGCATGATGCATACGGGTTTGCCATGCTGCGCCATATGCGACTCAAGCAGTTTACTGATGTTGCTGTTATAGCCTCCTGCAAGACCTCTGTCGCCCGCAATCATGAGGTAACAGATTTTTTTAATCTCCTCACGCGGCTCGACGAACGGCGAACGGAAATCCCGTTTGCCGTATGCAATCGTACTCAGTGTATCGTGTACAATGTTAAAATACGGTTCTGTGCGTTCAATGCGCTCTTTGGCGCGGCGCAGCTTGGAGGAGGCAACCAGTTCCATTGCCTTGGTGATCTGCATGGTGCTCTGCACACTTTTGATGCGCAGTTTAATTTCCTTCATCGAGGCTCCCATGTCTCAGCCCCCTTATCTGGTCTTCAGAAAAGCGGCTTTGACCGTACTGATGGCCTCTTTGAGCTTGGTGACCGTTTCGTCGCTCAGGGAACCCTTTTCGCGGATCTCTGCGAGGACATCCGGATTCGCGTCCAGATATTCATACAGATCCTTCTCAAAGTCCAGAATATCTTCTACTTTGACGTCATCCAAATAGTTATTGGTGACAGCATAGATGATCGCAACCTGATTTTCAACGGCAATCGGGGAATTGCGATTCTGCTTGAGCACTTCTACAATGCGTTCACCCTGTGCCAGACGACGCTTGGTATCCGAATCCAGATCCGAACCGAACTGTGCGAACGACTGAAGTTCACGGTACTGTGAATAGGCCAATTTCAATGTGCCGGCAACTTTTTTCATCGCTTTGATCTGCGCGTTGCCGCCGACTCGGCTGACGGAAATGCCCGGATTGACGGCCGGCATGATACCGGAATGGAACAACTCCGTCTCGAGGAAAATCTGACCGTCCGTGATCGAGATGACATTGGTCGGAATATACGCCGAAACGTCGCCCGCCTGCGTCTCGATGATCGGCAGCGCAGTCAGAGAACCGCCGCCGTATTCCGGAGCCAGACGCGCTGCGCGTTCGAGCAGTCGGGAGTGCAGATAGAATACGTCGCCCGGATATGCTTCACGTCCCGGCGGTCTGCGGATGAGCAGCGACAGTGCGCGGTATGCAACGGCATGCTTGGAAAGATCATCGTATACAATCAGGACATCCTTACCCTTATTCATGAAATATTCGCCCATAGCGCAGCCGGAATACGGCGCGATATATTGAAGCGGCGACAGTTCACTGGCTGTCGCAGTGACAACGATGGTATAATCCATCGCGCCCGCCTTGGTCAGATCTTCTACGAGCGTTGCAACGGTAGAATTCTTCTGACCGATGGCAACATAGATGCAAATGACATCCTTCCCCTTCTGATTGATGATGGTATCGGTTGCCAAAACGGTTTTACCGGTCTGACGGTCACCGATGATCAATTCGCGCTGACCGCGACCGATCGGGATCATCGAGTCAATGGCCTTGATGCCCGTCTGCAACGGTACGTTTACCGGCTGGCGCTCAATGATACCGGGAGCCGGGGATTCAATCGGACGATTTTCCGTCGCTTCAATGGGTCCTTTGCCGTCAACAGGCTGACCCAATGCATTGACAACGCGTCCAATCAGCGCCTCGCCAACCGGGACGGAAACGACTTTGCCGGTACGCTTTACGATATCGCCCTCACGAACCCCTTTGTCGGAACCCAACATAACAATAGATACCGAATTTTCTTCCAGGTTCAGAGCCATGCCGTATTCGCCATTGACAAACTCAACCAATTCGTTTGCCATACATTTTTCCAGACCGCTTGCACGGGCAATACCGTCGCCGATCAAAATGATGCGTCCGGTTTCGCTCTGCTCGATCTTGGTATCATAATTTTTAATCTGTGCCTTAATGACACTGCTGATTTCTTCAGGACGTAACTGCATAGTCTCACCAACTTTCTGCTTTATGCAATCGTGCGCAGCAAGCGGCTGCGGATTGCATCCAGTTTATTTTTGACGGTGCCGTCCATCTGAAGCCCTTCCATCTGCAAGCGGATGCCGCCGATGACGGTTGGATCGACCTTTTTCTCCAAATGGATGGTCTTACCAATCACCTGGCTGAGCTTTTTCACCAGCTGAGCTTCCTGTTTGGCGCCGAGCGCAACGGCAGAAACTACCGTCACGGTTTCAATCCCGTTTTCCAGGTTGTATTCATTGCGGAATTGTTTTGCCGCGCCGATAAATTCATGCGCCGTGCCATTTTCCGCAATGATCTTGAGAAAATTGAGCAGATAGATATGGATCTTTCCGCCAAAGGTTTGATCGACAATGGATACACGTTCCTCTTTTTTCAGATTGGGCGTGTCCATCAGCGTCAAAAACTGCGGATTGTCCTCAAAAGCCTGCCGAAGGGTGGTAATTTCGTCGAGCATCTGCTCGACGTTTTCACATTCGACTGCCAGATCGTACAGCGTTTTGCCGTATGCTTTTGCAATCTCTGTCATGAAGCCTCACCTACACCCTTGATAAACTCCGAGATCAGCGCTTCATGATCTTTTTCATCGATCTCACGCTCGACAACCTTGGAGGCAATATCCACGGCAATGCCCGAGATCTCGTTTTTGAGCTCGTTCATGGCTTTCTTCTTTTCCAGCTCAATCTGTGCATCTGCCTTTTCAATCAGGCGGGACGCCTGCGTCTGGGCGTCGCGGACAATTTCCTCACCGTGAAGCTGTGCCTTGCGGGTTGCACTCTTGACGATGTCAGAAGCCTCCGCCTTTGCGTCAGCGATGCGTTTCTCATATTCGTCGCGCAGCGCCTCCGCCTTCGTCTGTGCAGCCTCGGCATCGGCGTAGCTTTTATCGATCTCCGCCTGGCGCGCGTTTAAGATATTCTGAACGGGTTTGAGCAGAAAGTGTTTGAGCAAAAGGACCAACAACAGCAGGTTAATGAGCTGTGTGATGATTTCCCACGGGACAATGGAAACTAAATCTAATGTACCCAAATTCGTTCTCCTTTCTCAAAAAATATTTCCGTTGATACGGAAATCCCGGTGCTTACAGCATACCGATGAAAGGATTAACGAACATCAGGATGATGGCAACGATAAAACCATAGATACCGGTGGTCTCTGCGATCGCACAGCCGAGGATCATGGTAGACTGTACGGTGCCCTTGGACTCCGGCTGACGGCCAATGGCTTCACACGCTTTACCTACTGCATAACCTTCGCCGATACCAGGACCGATGCCTGCGATCATCGCCAGACCTGCGCCAATTGCAGATGCTCCAAGTACGATAGCTCTTTCCATAATGAATTCCTCCTAAATTACGTTTGATATGGATAAATCAATTAAAAAATATACGGTTGTCTTTTTACGGCGGTTTCCGGTCTCATGCCGGCGCCGTCGATGTCTCAGGACATCACGCCTCTTCCGTTGATCCTGCATCAGCAATATACAGCATTGTCAGCATACAATAGATAAACGGCTGTACGACGCCGGAAAATACGGTAAAATAGACGTTGAGCACCGCAGGAATACCGATTTGTAAAACCGGTATGGCTGCCAGCGAGCCGGGCAGCCACGCCAGAACCGCTTCGCTCAGGGAGGCCAACGCGCCATACAACAGCAACCCGATGACATAACCCGAGAGCGCGTTGCCGAAGTGACGGAATGCCATAGAGATCGGCGTTGCGATTTCACCGATGATGTTGAGCGGCGTCATAACAAAAATCGGCTGGGTAAAGCTCTTCAGGTAACCGCCAAAGCCATTGACTTTGATTTTGTAATACGTGATCAGCACAAACACCAGGATGGACCAGGCCAGGAATGTATTCAGGTCGTTATTGGGCGAATACAAACCTGTCAGGCTGAGCATGGAACCGACAACGGACATGGAAAAAATCGCGGCAATCAATGGTGTATAATTGCTCCACTTCGCGCCCATATTGTCACGGACCAGCTTGGTGACCATGTTGACCAGATACTCTGCGACAATCTGCCGTTTGGTGCGGGCATGGACCTGCATGCCGTGTGTCAGCCAGATGCAAATGCCGACAATGACAAGCATGGTAATCCATGCGCTCACGATGGTTTGCGTCACCGGATAGTTAATCCCCGGTATCGTGAAGTATATCTTGGCGCCAGTGACAGATAAATCCATAAATCATCCTTCCTCCTTTCGTTGAAAGATAGGCAGGGTTTTCACTGCGATGGTGATTCGCGGGAAAACCATTGGGACAACCACTGCAACCCAGTGAAAATAAGGCAGTTTAATACCGACAATGGCCACTGCCACCAGCAGAAGCAATCGTCTGGTATACGAATTCTGCATGACCAGCTTTGCTTCCTCTGGCAAATCCCGATGGACAGCCTTCTGTACGTCCAGCGCCATGATAAAAAAATTCAAAATGGCAAAGCCTCCGCCCAAAAGGGTACCAAGCAAAACTGTATAGTCAAACTGTCCGATAACCGCAAACACAATCATCATGATGATGCTCATCACAAAAACACCAATTGCAACATGTTTGGTTTCGTGTTTGACTGCTGGTTCAATCTTGATGTTCCTCACCACCAATCGCGTAAAATTCACCTGCGCCAAGCTCATTTCCTGTGCCGTTTCTCCTCACGCTGTTCAATCATCTTCCATGTCTTCCAAACATTGACTGCGGCGCCGCCTAAGCCGAGCAGCAGCCCAATGACCATAATCCACAGTCCGAGATCCAGCCGATTCCGAAGCCAGCCCGCCGCATACAGGCAAAGCACAGGCGGCACAGCCACAGACAGCCCAAGTTGTGTCAGAAGCGCAAAATTTTCCACACATTCCCGCAGGATCTGATGCTTGTCCATCCTATGCTCCCAACCCTTTCTGAAACATGCGTACCGTTTACTCTTCTTCAGGCTGCATTCATTATATCAACTTGCCGTTGAAAGTTCAACCATCTTTTGTATATTTTAGTGCGCCCAACCCCATCTACCTGTCAATTTTTTATCAATCTGTACAACTCTTTCCCATAATTTATGATATACCGTGACATATTTTGACACATTATATCGACCCATTTTCTTCCTCCAGTGTATCCTTTCCTCCGCCAAAGTATGCAAATGATCACCAAAAAAAATGCCGCTCCGGCAAAAAACCGAAACGGCACAAATGTTTGTGAATTAGAAAACACAATATTTTTCCATATACGATTCCATCAGCGGAAGAATGGATGCATACTCCGCCTGACCCTGTAAATATTCGTGAATATCGCGGACATCAATGAGCGAATGCACCTGAATGCCAAATTGTTCGCCGACTTCCATAACAGCAGTCTTTCCGGGAGTCTGTCCCACTTCACAGCGATTGACGGAAATAAACATATCTGTCACCTTGACGTCAGCCGCGCCATACAGCACCGGCAGCGTTTCCCGAATTGCCGTGCCTGCCGTGATAACATCCTCAATGATGACAATGCGATCACCGTCTACAGGCGTATAGCCGACCAAACTGCCACCTTCGCCGTGATCCTTGGCTTCCTTGCGGTTGAAGAAAAACGGCTTATCAATCCCATACGTTCGCGCCAATGCGCCGGCAACCGACGTCGCCAACGGAATGCCCTTATAGGCCGGACCGAACATCGCGTCAAATTCGTCCCCGATTGTCTCTTTTACCATCGCTGCATAAAACTCGCCCAGTCTGGACGACTGCAATCCGGTTTTGTAATTGCCTGTGTTAACAAAATACGGGGTATTGCGCCCGCTCTTGGTGATAAAATCACCGAAACGCAACACCTCTGCATCCATCATAAATTCAATAAATTCCTTTTTTGCCTCTGTCAGCATGGAAATCATTCCTTCCTGATTGATATTGCTTTCAGTATACCAGAAAACACCGGATGAGGACAAGTCGCTGCCATAAAAAACAGCCGGCAGTTTTCCTGCCGGCTGTGGAACCTGTGACGTTTACTTGTTGGGGTTCTGGATGGTCTGGATGCCATCCGGACCTGCGGAAATAATGATGTCTGTACGGTTGAGGAAAAATCCTGTCTCGAGCACGCCGAGCGTTCCTTTGAGGAATGCTTCCATAGCGGCATAATCCTTGCCAAACTTGGAGTTGGTGTACTTGGTGTCGAGGATGTAGTTATGATTGTTGGTCTCATAAATTGAGCCATCCTGATTCATGCGCAGCACGGGCTCAAAGCCTGCCTCTTCCATTTTCTTGACAACGTGCTTGTAACCGAACGGAAGCACTTCTACCGGCAGACCAAATGCACCGATTTCATCAACCAGCTTGGCGCTGTGGCAAACCCAAATGTTATATTTTGCACTGGATGCGACAATCTTTTCGCGGAACAGCGCGCCGCCGCCGCCCTTGATGCCGTTGAACTGCGGATCGACTTCATCGACGCCGTCAATGCAGATATCCAGCTCTGGCGCATCATTGGTATCCAGAAGCTCAATGCCAAGGCTCTTCGCCTGCTCGGTGGATGCGTCAGACGTAGAAACACACTTGATCTTCAAGCCCTCTTCCTTGACGCGCTGTCCGAGCTTTTCAATCAGATAATATGCCGTAGAACCGGTGCCGATGCCGACCAGCATGCCGTCCTTTACATATTTCGCAGCTTCATATCCTGCCATCTGCTTTTCATTCATTTCGCTCACCTCATAAACAGTCAATATTTTTCAAACCAATTCCTGCTTGATTTCTCTTCTTATTGTAATACACGCACATGCCAAAGCGCAATACATTTCTGTTTTTTCTGCTGCGGAACATGGACATGCCTGTTCGTATCGTGCTATACTGTAACGACAGAGAGCGCGTACCCTATGAGGAGGGATTTGTATGGAACATATTTTTCTGCTGTGCGCGCCCCAATCGCACAGCCATACCGTCAACCGGTTGGTCACACGCATCCGCATCGCAGCCGCACAAACCGGCGCGGTGTGTCTGATCCGCGAATGCCGCAATTCAGAGAATCTTACATCGGTCATCCGCCGGGATATGGCGCGCGGCGGTGTGATGCGGTTTTATGTATATGGCAGCGACGCAGAGCTATGCGCCGCTGCACGTGCTGCCCTCGGTGTCCCTAATGTGGAAATTGGGATCATCCCGGATGCGCGCGGCTGTGACTTCACGCACAACTATCCGGATGCCGATTTTTCCAACCCATTTGCACAACTGTCTGCCACCCCACAAACTGTGGATATGATCGATTGCAACCGCCAACACTTTCTCAATGCTGTTCGTATTTGTGCATCTGACACCTCCAGCCGCACAAAAGCACTCGTTCCACCGGTATCGCTTGCTGCCGCCTGTGACGACGGATCGCTGCTTACCGGTGCGTTTGTCTTTGCCGGCGTGGGCAACGGCATGTATTCCGGCGGAAACCGCTTTTTTCATGACGCAGACCCGTCTGACGGATGGCTCAATCTCACCCTCCGGCGCAGCCCGCCGCTCCACGGTCCTTCCGCATCCGTCCACAAACGTTTCCGCCGGCTGACATGGATTCCCCATCAACCGCTGTATGTCTGCGGCGATGGTCAATCCTTCCGTGCCCAGCGATTGTCGTTTGCTGTAATTCCCGGATGTGTGCGCATACTCATCCCGGCGGCGCGGGCACACCGCTTTCCATTCAGTTCACATGAATGACCATAACCGGACAACTGTCTGCCGCTGCCTGTGCAGCTTCTTCATCCGCTGCATCCGGCTGGTGAATCACCTGCGCCAGACCATCCTCCGCCATTTCAAAAACTTCCGGACACAGTCCGGCACACTGACCGCATCCGATACAGCCATCTCTGTCGATTTCTATCTTCATACATGTTCCTCCATATGCGTCTCATCTGGTTTGTTCCAGCATGCGCAGGATGTTCTCCTTACTATGCATGCCGGTCATTGTCGCCGCTGCTTTCCCTCCACGGAACAGCATCAAGGTCGGGACCGAATTGATGTGATATAATCCAGCCAGTTGTGGTTCACGGTCCACATTGATCTTACACACTTGTACGCTATCAACTTCGTCCGCAATTTCCTGCACAACTGGTTCCATCTTCCGGCATGGACCGCACCAATCTGCCCAAAAATCTACCAGTACCGGCTTTGTTGCACGCAGTACCTGTTCTTTAAACCCATCCGTCGTCACGTCAATCGGCTGATTCATCGCCATCCCTCCTCTGTCTGCCACTTGGCAGGCAGTCTTAGTTTCCCCATTTTTGCTCCCACTATCCCCAATCGACAGCCTCGCCGGGAATCTTTGATATTTTTTTCGTTTTTTTCACATTCTATACCCCATTCACATACACCTGTGATATAATAGACAAGACCTTTGCCCAATCCGGTGATGTTGTCTCACAAATACCGGGGGCTTTTGAAATTTTTACCGTACAGCATATGTTGCGGTATTTTTTGTACGGAATTTTAGGAGGTAAAATTTTTATGAGTAAAAAACGCAGCAGCTTTTCCAGCCGCATCGGTTTTGTCCTGGCGGCGGCCGGATCTGCCGTCGGTCTCGGGAATCTATGGCGGTTTCCGTATCTCGCAGCCCAATATGGCGGCGGCACATTCCTCGTCATCTATTTGATCCTGGTCATCACCTTTGGCTATTCACTGATGACAGCAGAAGTTACGCTGGGACGCAAAACCCGTTTGAGTGCCATCGGCGCTTATGGCAAAGTGGACAAACGCTTTAATTTTATCGGTCTGTTGTCCTGTCTTGTTCCGATTATTATCACACCATATTACTGCGTCATCGGCGGCTGGATCCTCAAGTATCTCGGCGTATTTATCCAATCCGGTGCAGAAACCGCGGCAATGGACAATTATTTTACCGATTTTATTGCCAGTCCATATCAACCGTATGTACTTATGGTCATCTATTTGACCATCACGGCAGTCATTGTCTCGTTCGGCGTCAAACGCGGCGTTGAAAGCGCCAGCCGCATCATGATGCCGTTATTGGTCGCACTGTCCATTGCCATTTCCATTTATTCCATGACGCGTCCAGGCGCATGGGAAGGCGTCAAATACTACCTTACCCCGCATTTCTCCGATGTTTCGTTGAACACACTGCTCGGCGCGCTCGGACAGATGTTCTTCTCGATGTCGCTGGCCATGGGCATTATGATTACCTATGGCTCATACATGATGGATGATACCGACATTGAAAAGTCGGTGTCTCAAATCGAACTGTTCGACACCGGTATTGCTTTTCTCGCCGGTCTGATGATTATCCCGGCCGTCTTCGCCTTTTCCGGCGGCAATGAGGATGCGCTCAATACAGGTCCGGGTCTCATGTTCGTCACCATGCCGAAGGTCTTCGCAAGCATGAACTTTGGCACAGTCATCGGCGTGGCATTTTTTGTACTCGTATTTTTCGCGGCGCTCACGTCAAGTATCTCGCTGTATGAAACCGTCGTCTCCATTTTCTGCGACAAGTTCCATATTTCACGCAAGATCTCCTGCCTTGTTACCTATATCCTGTGCCTTGTGCTCGGACTGCTCAGCGCACTCGGCTATGGCACATTGTCGGGCATCACTCCACTCGGCATGAGCTTCCTTGATTTCTTTGACTTCATTTCCAACAGTATCCTTATGCCGCTGGTTGCCCTGTTGACCTGCATCTTCCTCGGCTGGATTGTTGGGCTGGACACCATCACAGACGAGGTCAAGAAAAACTCTGCATTCAAACGCGAAAAAATGTTTCGCGTGATGATTCGCTGGATCGCTCCCATTTTTCTCATTGCAATCCTGATCAGCTCAGTTCTCAACACCCTCGGTATCATCAGCATTTGATTCCGTCTGTTTCAACACAGTATAAAAGCCGCTCCCTCTCCCGGAGCGGCTTTTGCCTGTTCATCACATATCATCACATCCGTTCGGGAACAGATGCTTTGCCTGAGCTGTGTTTTATGATGGATTTCCTCTCACCCGTTGCAAAATCCAATCGGCACAGCGCGCGCATGCTTTGCCATCGATGCAAAATCCCATTGCATCAAAGAATGCTGCGCAGTCATGCCGATAGGCAGCTTCATCGAACGCTGTAATATGCTGTATCATTTCCTCGTTGGATTTTGCCAACGGAAACGGTGTATCATCGATCGGGAAATAAAAATTCCGGTCGTTTTTATATGCATCGATGTCCGTAGCAAACTGGAAGCATGGGCGGCGTGTGAGGGCGAAGTCAAACATCAGCGACGAATAATCCGTGATCACCGCGTCACACGCGGATAATAACAACTGCATATCGTCAAATGCCGTCGCATCAAAGGTCGTCTCATTGTCAAATTGCAAATCCTTTGCGCGCTGCATGACATGCGGATGCAAGCGCACCAGTGCAATCCATTTCCCGCCAAACCGCTTCTCACATGCGGCACAAACCGCAGCATAGTCCAGACTGTACGCATCCAGCGAACCATCCGCACGGAAGGTCGGTGCATACATCACCAACTTACATCCCGTTGGCAACTGCAATGCGCGGCAGACTTTTTGCTTTGCATCCTTCGGCGGATGTACAAGGATGTCATTGCGGGGTGCACCGTACTGTTCAACCGAACCGTCATACCAGAACGACTTCTGATAAATTTCCGTCATAAATGTACTGTCGGAAATAATGGCATCGATCTGTGCGGAATCGCGCCGTGCATATGTCTCATAGGAATCATTGTCTGATGTATTCAACTTATCTGCCACATCGCGCTCAATGCGCTTGAGTGCAAATCCATGCCACGTCTGCATATAATACTGTCCGGGTTTTTTGCGGCGTGCGCCTTTGCGGCAGTTATCCACCCAGACGCGCGCGGTGCATAGCTCGCGGATTGCCGCTGCTGTGCCATATTTCACCACGCGAATGCCTTCCGGCGTGCCTGCCCGGTCCGGATCGTTCGCCAACCACACCAGATCCAAATCCTCGTTCCGTTTGAGCAATTCATCAGCAATCGCCTTTGGATTGTCTGAATACCCGCGTCCATAATAGCTGGTAAAAACGATTTTATTGCGCTTGACCGGCAGGACACTGCACAGCGCCCATGCCAGACCTTTTTGAAATTTATTGGGCATGTGCTCAGTCCTCCTGTTCTACGTGCAACAATGCACGGTTTCTCCAGATCACAACGATACGGAACACCAAAATGGCAGTTTCCGCAACCGATACCATCGCACCGAGTGTGACCATATTCATATTGCCGGTAAAATACAGCACAATCAGATTGAATACGTGCAGCGCAGAGCCAAAAACAACCGAATAATTGGCATACTGGGACAATCCCATTGCACTGAGTGTCGGAAAACCCAAAATATAGCTCGGCAGGATGACAATGACAACCGGCAGCATGGCACGCAGCACCGGCGCCGCATCACCATATTCTGCGCCGAATACGATTTCACACAGCGGACGTGCAAAAATAAATACAATGGCACAGCCGGCGATGATCACGGGCATAACCACTTTTAAAATACGCCAGACCAACTTGAAATCACGATTTTTGGTCATATATGGGTACATGCTGTCAGAAATTGGGGATAGCCCATTTTTTGCTGTGGTCACCAGCTTATCCGCCAGCGAGTAATATCCAATGGACGAACCCGCTGAAATAATACTCAAAATAACCGTATTGCTCGCAGTATACACCGAGGTTGCAATGCGTGAATAAAAGAATGTACTGGACCGGCGGAAGCTGTCCCAAACTTCCCGCGCTGTACATTTGACAAATCGAATGTCCATCTGGCGGTACAGGTGCAGATATACACCCAACAGCGCCGCGCCATTGCCAATGATATTCAAAATCGGGATCACGCAATATTGTTCCGGCTGTTTGAGCAGCAGTACAATCATCACGGTGAAAAATGCCTTGATGGCGACCGTGCGCACCGTAATCGCCGTCATTTGCTCCAGACCGCGGTACAAATAATCCGGAATCATGGAATTGATTGCCGTGGCAATTAAAAACAGCAGATAAAAGGTGCGATCTTCCCGCCAGGATGGCAGGAGCTCACACAATGCCAGCAGCACGATCACCGACGCAATGGTCAGAAAGATTTTGTCGATGGTAACTGCCGTCAAAATTTTGGACACCTTATTTCTGTCCTCACGGTTGCGGGAAACATCTTCTGTCGCACTGAGCAAAAAACCGAAATCGATGACCAACTGGAAATAAACCATAATGGCTGTCGCAACGCCCAGTTTGCCATAATAGGTCGGACCGAGCACACGGGTTTCATAGGGGACAACAATAAAGCTGAGCAGATATGTCGAAAACTGCATGATATACAGCATGACAGTATTTTTTAACAGCACGCCTTTTTTGGAACGGAGTGCCTCTTTATTGAACTTCAAAACAGGAAATCCTTTCTTTTTTTCTCATCAACCGACTCTGTTTTTCATGCGGAACAGCGCGGCGAGCAAACGATATTGACGGTGCAGCAACAGGTGAAACGCCAGTTTTTTTGAACGTGGCAACTGCGGCACATAACGATTTTTCTCAAAATTGGGGAAGTACTTGCGCATATATTGATAAAATTCCCGCAGCAGCGGATGCTTTGGGTCTGTCATCAGCACACGGACAGACGCCGCGAGAAAAATATGATCGATCGCCAAACGGCACAGCTCATCCCGATAGCGTTCAAACAGCCCGTTTTCTCTGTACCAACCCAATAAATCGTCAAATGCATCGATAATTTCACGGTTGCGGTCAACATTTTTATTGCGCGTGATAGAATTTTGCCGCACAACATAGTAGTAATACGGTCGATGTACAGAGGCTATGCCCTTTGCTTTTGCAAACAGTTTGGTCGTCGTGCGGATGTCCTCATACCACACGCGGCCGGGATAACGGATGCCGGTTTGCAAAAACAATTGACGCGCATAAATGCGTGTCCATGCATTGGGGAGGGCAAGCAACAGTTCCGGGTAATCCTCCAACGAGAACACCCGCCCTTCCGGCAGCGGATCGATGAAAACCTGTGACGTATCGCCGCCATTGTCCACACGGAAACCAAAACTGATGATGTCGGCATGTGTTTCATCGATCTTTTCGGACAGCTCGTCAAACATGGTCTCATCAATATAATCGTCGCTGTCCAGAAATACCAGATAGTCTCCCCGCGCATGTTCCAACCCAACATTGCGCGCATCACCCAGCCCACCATTTGGTTTATGGACGACACGGATTTTTTCAGGTGTTCGCGCGGCAAGCGCATCGCACAGTTCGCCGCTGCCATCGGTCGAACCATCATCCACCAGAATGATTTCATATTCATCACTGTGCTGTGCCAAAACCGACTGCACACATTTTTCCAGATATTCTTTCACATTGTATACAGGGATTACTACACTGAATTTCATACCATTCTCCTCATTTCCCGATATGGAGTTATTATAATCCCTTTACACATCGTATGCAAGGAAAAGTACAGGCGTTTTCTACCTGCGCCTGGTTTATTGTTCATGCATGTGCTGCAAGTGCCCGTTGACCACAGCGCTCAAATACGGTACACTGATGTTGCTTTTGATTTGTCCCATGCACGACGCATCACGCGCCGGCATCCATTTATATACAGGAGCTGTTGGACATCGTTGGTATCCTCATGAAACCGCTGCCTGTACCGCATGATACGGAGATGATTACAATGAATCCTTCAAACCCTCATCGTCCCGCGCTGATTTTCGACATGGACGGCGTCATTCTCGACACAGAAGCCTTAGTCCGCCGCTGTTGGCATCTGTTGGCTTCAACATACCGGCTGGATGGCGACGATCTCGATACCATCTTCCTTGCCACTGTTGGCACAACCCGCATATATACCGGGGAGATCATGTGCAAGCGGTATGGTATGGATTTCCCCTATGAATCGTTTGACCGCGACGTCAGCCATACCTTCCACACCATCGCAGATTCGGAAGGCATCCCGGTCAAGCCCGGCGTGCGAGACCTGCTGACCTGGGCAAAACAAACCGGTTTTCGCATCGGTCTTGCCTCTTCTACGCGCGAGGTCACCATCCGGCGTGAATTGGAGCATGCGCATCTATACCATGCGTTTGACCACATCGTAGGCGGTGACCGCGTTGCACGCAGCAAACCCTATCCCGATATTTATCAGACTGCCTGCCTGGAAATGGGCGTCTCGCCTCCGGATGCGTTTGCCATTGAGGACTCATACAATGGTATCCGTGCTGCGGCTGCCGCAGACATGCACCCCATTATGGTACCGGATCTGCTGCCGCCAACCGATGAAATGCACACCCTGTGCCACAGCATTTTCCCCAGCCTGACAGCCTTCCATACCTATCTGACCGAACAGCCGTTTATCTGACTGTATCGGCACATCCCGTCGGTTTCCCGACGGGATTTTTCTATTCACCCCATCGATATATATCAAATTTCCTATTATTATCATGCATTTCAATTTGCACATTTGTTACATTTGTGTTTCAATCCTCACAGGAAAATTATCCTCCCCGGCATTGTTGACAGACGCAATCGACCGCGCGTCTATACGATATTGCGCGCAATTTGTCCGCTGATCGCGGAATTTTGTCCGCGCCAGTATGAAACAGCGGTATGAAACATCTGATTTTTCTATTTTCTTATGCATCGCTTTATTTTCACCAGAAACGCATATATATACCGAAAGTTTTTATTTATCCTGAGATTCCAGCACATAATTCGCATGTTTTCTCAAAAATATTTTTGAACTTTTTATGAAAATTATGAAAAAAATGCAAAACATGATTGATTTTATACAAATTCTTTATCACGCCAAAGCATTTTTGGATATTTCTGTATAGTATGGTAAAAAATGTTCGTTTTCAACGCCCACAATTCAGTAAATATGCTCCATGACAAACGTAACAAAATACGATATGATACTAGCGAAGACAGAATGTCGGGCATATTCTATCAACCGACTGTTTTCATCAAAATTATCGAGCTGTATGGCTCAGAAAGGAAGCGAATGAAATGGGCATCTTAGGCGAACTCAATCAGATGGCAAAAGCGAGAAGCATCGAACAGATCCATACGTATCTGACCAATGAAAACACCCTCTCCCACAATGAATTCGGCATGTTGACAAACCTCGACCTGAATGACCCTCGTACCGCAGGCGCATACAGGCGTTCGATGCATCACAATACGGAAATCTCCATCGCTTCTTCCCGCTAAATTCTGATTTTTCCAAATTTTTATACCTATTTCTCTTATCTCTTTTCTCTGTAAAATCACCATCGCACGTTTTGAGCTGCGATGGTGATTTTTTTGCACCAAAAACAGGAGATCGGTAAATTTACCGGTCTCCTGTCATACAGATAGCAATTGGAAACGATACGTTTGTCTCAGCGGACAGTCAAAATATTGTCGCCGATCCTGACATCACCAGATGGCTGCATCACAATCTCTGCAAAATCTTCTGAGTTTGTAACAATGATCGGTGTTGTCAGCGGATATCCTGCCTTTTGAATCGCCTGCATATCAAACGTTCCGATGAGGTCGCCTTTTTTGAGCATATCGCCCGCCTTCACCTTGATATCATAGCCTTCGCCATTCAAACGCACGGTGTCGATGCCAATGTGAATGAGCAATTCGAGATCGCCTGCCGCCAAACCGATGGCATGCCTGGTATCAAAAACATTGGCAACCTGGCAATCACACGGTGCAACAACCCGTCCTTCCGCCGGTTCAATGGCTGCGCCTTCACCCAGCATGCCTTCAGAGAACACACCGTCTTTGACTTCGCTCAATGGGATCAATTTACCTGAAATGGGTGCGCACAATGTCACTGCCGGACCTGTTTTCTTTTCCGCCGGCGCAGATGCTGCGGCTGGCGCCGGTTCCGGCTGTGCCTGTGGAACAGCATCGCCGCCCTGCTCAAGGAAATCCTCCAGATCGGATTTGATGACTGTGACACGCGGACCATAAATGACCTGTACGCCCTGACCCTTGTGAATGACGCCGGACGCACCGGTGGATTTCAGAATGTTGTCATCGACCTGTGCCGGATCATGCACCGTCATGCGCAAACGAGTTGCACAGCAATCGATATCCGAAATATTGGCACGACCACCAAGACCTGCAACAATCTGTGCGGAAAGCGTATGCGCACCGTCCGCATGTTTCTGTGCGTCCTTGGCAGCATTGACATCGGCGCGCGTATACAGTTTGTTTTCCGCATCGCCGCGACCTGGCGTCTGATAGTCGAATTTTTGAATCATGAAGCTGAATACCAGATAATACAGGATGAAATATACCACGCCGACTACAACAATCCAGATCCAACTGGTTTTTGCATTGCCCTGCATGATACCGAACAGGGTCAAGTCGATAATGCCGCCGGAGAACGTCATACCGACTGCAACGCCAAACACATGCATCAACATATAAGACAAACCTGCAAAGACACAATGCACAACATACAGCGGGAGCGCAACAAACAGGAATGTAAATTCAAGTGGTTCCGTAATACCGGTGAGCATGGCTGTGAGTGCAGCAGACAGCAACAGACCGCCAACCTCTTTGCGGTTTTCGGTTTTTGCACAGCGGTACATGGCGAGTGCGCCGCCTGGCAGACCAAAGATCATGAGTGGGAATTTGCCGGACATAAAGCGGCAAGCAGAAACTGCGTAATGTGAAACCGTCGGGTCCGCCAACTGAGCGAAGAAAATATTCTGCGCACCTTCAATCGTCGTACCGGCAACTTCAAGTGTGCCGCCCAATGCGGTCTGCCAGAACGGCAGATAGAATACATGATGCAGACCGAATGGGATGAGTGCACGTTCAATGAAGCCATACAGCCACGTGCCTGCATAACCGGAGCTGAGAACCAATGCTCCGAGTGCATAGATACCGCTCTGAACCACCGGCCAGATAAAATACATCCCAATACCGACAATCAAATAGACAACTGCGGACACAATTGGGACAAAGCGTGTGCCGCCAAAGAAGGACAATACCTGCGGCAATTCAATTTTATAGAACCGATTGTGCAGCGCTGCGACACCAAGACCGACGATAATGCCGCCAAATACGCCCATCTGAAGCGAATTGATCCCACAGACCGTTGCCAATGCACCATCCATATCCGGCGCACCGAAATTTTCGATCATCGCACTGATCGAAGCATGCATGACGAAGAACGCAATTGTGCCAGCCAATGCTGCAACTTCTTTCTCCTTTTTCGCCATACCGATGGCAACGCCAATGGCAAAGATCAATGCCAGGTTATCGAATACGATGGAACCTGCCGCATTCATGACGTTGAGGATGGAATTGGCAACCGTACCGGGTCCCAGCACGTCCATCAATCCATACGTTTGCAGCATGGTCTCGTTGGTAAACGAGCTGCCAATGCCGAGGAACAGACCCGCGACCGGAAGCAATGCAATCGGAAGCATAAATGATCTGCCGACACGCTGTAAGACGCCAAAAATCTTATCTTTCATTTTCTTCTCCTCCTGATATATTTTTACTATTGCCAAGCGAATACCCGCTTTATGCACAAAAAAAGACCTTACGCAGAGCAATTCCCCGTGCCGGGAATCCGGCATGCGAAAAAGACGCCCTGTCAGCGTAAGGTCTTGCCCAGGCCAATGCTGCCCGGTCACAATCTCCGATATATAAATTTCAGCATTCTTCTTTGATACCCGATACACGCCGCAGATGTACCGTAAGAAATACCATCTCCTCTTCCGAAAGCCTGCAACGGAACTGTTGTTGCAAATATGTTCGGATGCGCTGTGCACAGACATAATCCCGCGGATATCGCTCCCGGATCATGCGCTGGAACTGTTCATCATCACCTTCCATTGTCTCCCGCCGCGCGATGCGCTGACCGAGAAATTTGAGATGCGTAATGAACCGCCCATAATCGAGTGAATTTTCATTCAGCGTGATGCCGTAATAGTTGCGCACGGTCTTCAGGATCACTTGAATCATCTCCGTAATCTTGACCATATCGGACATATGCGTATCCAATTCGGCATTGACGATATGTAACGCCACAAATCCGGCTTCATCTTCGCTCAGTCTGATGCCCGTCCGGTCGCACACCATATCAATGGCATGCTGACCAATGGAAAATTCATTCGGATAAAAGTTTTTAATTTCCCACAACAGGGCGTTTTTATATTCCAATCCCCTGACCTTGCGCTCGATGGCAAAGCTGATGTGATCCGTCAGCGTGATATAGATATTTTCACTCAAATTTTTTCCGAGATTCTGCTCGGCATATTCGATGATTTCCGTACAGACAGCGACATGTTCTGTCGGCACATCTTTCACCAGCTCCATGAGTTTACTCTGGGTCTGTTCATCCTGGAGCGCATAGACTTTTTCAATCGTTGCGGGCGGTACAATATCGCCCTTTTTCTTACGAAATCCGATGCCCAGCCCGCGCAAGATGACCTCTTTTCCATCCTCTCCGACCGAGCACACGAAATTATTTCCGATGATACGCGCAATGCGATACATGGTAGTCTCTCTTTCCTCGTATTGCCATTTCCCTATTTTTCGCCCTGGAATAAAAAAAGACTAGTTTCAAACTTTTCCGCAGATATTGCGTAAAGTATGTAAGCTAGTCCTGCCTGCCTCACCAGTCACAGCCGTGTTCGTTTATGGTGCTTTTAGTATATCTTGCCGCTACAGATTTGTCAACGCGCTTTTTGATCTATCTATCATTTTTGTCTAACCTTCCAAATTTATACAAAATAACTTATGCATTTTTACCACTCAAAGGGGTTTGATATTTTCTTCAGAAATTATTAAGATTTCTATGGTATCATTTGAAAGAAAGCTTTTTTATCCTATACCCATAGACAGCAAGGAGGATTCACACATGCTGTACCGTATTCTCGTCTGCGACGATGATCCCGCCATTGCACGGGCAATTGGTATTTATCTGCGGGCTGCCGGTTATGAGGCGGTCGAAGCGCATGACGGTATGGAAGCGCTTGACATCTGCACAAAACAAACCATCCATCTGATTATCATGGATATCATGATGCCGGGCATGGACGGTATGCGGGCAACGGAAATCTTGCGTGAGACGCAGAACATCCCGGTTATCATGCTGTCGGCAAAGAGTGAAGACGTCGATAAAATCGACGGGCTGACAGTCGGTGCGGATGACTATGTAACCAAACCGTTCAATCCGGCGGAGCTGATGGCGCGCGTCCGCTCCCAACTGCGGCGATATACGGCGCTCGGCGGCATGACGGCACAGACAGAAAATCAAATCTATCGCACGGGCGGTCTCATCATCGACGATACGGCGAAATCTGTCACAGTGGACGGTGAGCCGGTCAATCTCACGCCGCGTGAGTACGGCATCCTCGCTTTCCTGACGAAACATGCCGGTCAGGTATTCTCCATCTCTCAGATTTATGAAGCTGTATGGAATGAACCGGCGTACAGTCCGGAAAACACCGTTGCTGTCCACATCCGGCGCATCCGGGAAAAAATCGAAATCAATCCAAAAGAACCGAACTATTTAAAGGTGGTGTGGGGAATTGGCTACAAAATGGAAAAACTTCACCCGAAACTGCTGGGTTAAAGCAGTTGCATTTGTTCTCATCCTGGCCTCTACAGGCGTCATCGTATGGCAAACGGTGGCATTCGCATCCTTTCTGTCCAAGGAACAGGGAGATCAGTTCTATCCCCTATTCGACGGGCGCATGCTGTTCACTCATGACATCCCGATCGAATACCTGATGGACAGACAATCGTCCGCCTTAAACAATTTATATTCCTATGTATGTAACGGTGATGAAACCTATGTCTCCTCCGGGCAGAGCGTCAGCGACGCGGATATCGTCTTGAATCTGTACTGGATTTTCCAGGATACGTACTACGATTCGGACGTCCCCGTGTATCCCGCCGAGGAAGGTTCCGCCGATGCGCTGACCGATGAAAAAATTTCCGAACTGATCTCGTTGGGGGTGCGGGAAGCATACGAATGGGATGACATATCATCTTTTCGCACCTGGCTGCAAAACAACCGAGGCGCTTACGCGGCTGTTCGCGACCAACTCATCACTGACAAGTTGGATGCCACCCGCGCGGCCTGGAACGAGAGTTTGATGGAAGACTACGATTACTACGGATATTGTAAGAATACCAACACAACGAAGACCAATCTGAACGTCGCAGACGCCGCGGATGTCGAGCAGCAGATGGCATCGTCCGATTATCCTCTGGTCCTCTCGTTGGACCAAAGCGGATCGTTTTCCTGGAGCGGGATGCTGCCATACAAAACCGCCCAGTACAATTACGGTCCCATTGATTGGTTTGGAACGTCCCCCTCCAGTTTTGACGACGTGGTCTTCATCGCGCTCAAACCGGAAGCCTATGACAGTTTGAATACCCAGTGGACAACGACCAGCCTCAATATGCAGCACACGGCAGGCGTCATCGGCGCAGCGGCGCTGGTCGCTCTGATCGGTTTCATTCTCCTGTGTTTCGGCGCCGGCCGCAAGCCGGTAGACGATGACGTCCATCTGTCCCGCTTTGACCGTGTGTGGACAGAACTGCAACTTGCCGCCGGTATTTTTGTATGCTTCCTGTGGATCGGTTTGACAAATATTCTCATCAACGACTACCTGTCCGCTCCCCAAATGGCGCTGTATGCCGTTGGAGGGCTGTCCTCCCTGTTGTTGGTCGCATGCCTGCTCACGCTGATGTTGTCCCAGATCCGGCGCATCAAGGCACGCAAATGGCTGGATGGCTTTATCCTGTGGCGGCTGTTCAAAAAATATGTTGTGAGCGGCGGACGGTGGCTCGCACGGCAGTTCAACAAAACGCCGCTGCGGCAAAAACTCATCCTGCTCGCCATCTTACTCCCGCTCGCCTGTGCATTCTGGGTTACCATCCCGTTCGTAATTGCCGGACTTCTGTTCTTTGGTCTGCGCATCGCGGATAGTTTTGAACGGATTACCGATGGTGCACACGCGATCCGCACAGGAAAAACTGACACACATATCACAGTAACGCATGGGGGCAAAGAACTGCATGCGCTGGCTGACGACCTCAACGGCATCTCAGACGGATTCGGCGACGCAGTCAATACCGCCGTCAAATCCGAACGGCTCAAAGCCGAATTGATTTCCAATGTATCGCATGACATCAAGACCCCATTGACCAGCATCATCACCTATGTTGACCTGCTGAAAAAATGCAATTTAACTGACCCAACGGCCCGCGAATACGTGGATATCCTGGACCAGAAAACCCAGCGTCTTCGCATCTTAACCGGCGATCTGTTTGACGCCTCCAAAGCCTCCAGCGGCGCGATGAAAGTCGAATCGAGGAAGACAGATTTTGACGCGCTGGTACGTCAGGCGCTTGGCGAACGATCGAAGCATCTGGAACAGGCGAATCTCGATGTGCGCATCGATTCCACTCCACCGGTCTATGTCAACGCAGATGGGCGGTTGTTATGGCGTATCCTTGACAATCTGCTGTCCAATTGTGCACGCTATGCACTGCCGGGGAGCCGTGTCTATATTACCATTCAACCGGGCACGGAATTCGCAACGCTGACCATCAAAAACATCAGTGCATCTGAGCTGAATATCTCCTCTGACGAGTTGATGGAACGCTTTACGCGCGGCGACCGTTCACGCCACACGGAAGGCAGCGGTTTGGGGTTGTCGATTGCAAAAAGCCTTGCCGAACTGATGGGCGGGACCTGCCGTGTCGAAATTGACGGCGATCTGTTCAAATCCATCGTTACCATTCCCACATGGACGGAACCATAATTTCATACAAACACATCACGGCTCAAAACCCGCCGCAGTTGCGAAATCAATCGCCTGCGGCGGGTTTGATTTTGTATTTCAGGTTTCTGTGCGCAAAAATTCGATATCTACCCCTGTCCCAACGGCAAGCACAGAACAGGGCTTTGTGAGATCGATATCGCCGCCTTCCACACGTGTGACCGTGCCGCCCGCTTCCTGGACAATCAATGCTCCGGCTGCATAATCCCACGGCTGCAACCGCAGTTCAAAGTAGAGTTCCGCGCGTCCCGCCGCAATCGTACACAAATCCACTGCTGCCGAACCGCTGCGGCGGATATCCATCGAACGGTCAAAGCACAACCGCAGCAACCGAAATGACTCGTCCGTCAATTCGGTATAATAGGAAGCCGATCCGAACAATGTCAACCCCTGATTCAACGGCTTATCCGAGACGTGGATGGGAATGCCATTGCAAAATGCCCCTTTCCCACGTTGTGCATAAAACAGTTCATCGAGATATGGCTGATAAACCACACCGATTTCCTGAATGCCGTCATGGGTCATCGCAACGGAAATCGCACTGCATTTATAATCCTTGACAAAATTTGTTGTGCCGTCAATCGGATCGACAATAAATGCATCGCCCATCGCAATGGATTCGTGTACATCTTCTTCCTCACCGACAAAATGCGCCTGCGGTACAATGTCCAACAGTTTTTTTCGCAGAATCTCCTGTACTGCTTTGTCATATTGGGTCACCAGATTGTTGGATTGTCCGTGTTTTATCTGTGTCCCTGCCTGTGTGCGGTCGGCATGTACAAGTATTTGACCACATTCCCGTACAACTTCAATGATTTGTTTGACAATCATATCTGTCCCTTCCTTCGCTTTGATAGCTGTATCATACCACGCAGACATTCTGACTGCAAATCCCTGCTGTCCGAATATTTGGCAAGATTGTTCTATTTTGTCTGCATTCTTTGTGTTACAATGATATAAAAGGATTGTTGTCTCTCCTTCCAAACAGAGAGGAATGAATGGTATGACAAAACTTGTTTCGTGGATGCGCCGCATTCCAGTGTATCTGATCGGTCTGTTCCTGATGACCGTCGGTGTAAATTTATCCGTTCGCTCCGGACTGGGTATGTCTCCGATTGACACCATCCCCTATGTAGTCAGTTTGATCTCTCAAAAAAGTCTCGGATTGTGTACAACATTGGTATTTTCTACATATATCCTACTGCAAATTTTGATTTTACGCCGGGATTTTCAATGGATCAATCTGTTTCAGCTCGTCATTTCCACCATTTTCGGTTGGTTTGTCACACTGTCCGGTATGCTGACCGATTTATTGCCTGCCAATCCGGGGTATCCGCTCCAACTGATTTATATGCTGTGCAGCATTGTTTTTCTTGGCACAGGAATTTTTCTCTATGTCACCACAGATATCTTAAATATGCCGGCTGATGCCGTCGCGCTCGCATTGTCATTCAAAACCGGCAAACCCATGTCCTCCACAAAAATCTGGTTTGACTGTACTGTGGTCGTTTTATCTGTCATCCTGTCAATGATCTTTTTGCATAACATCAGCGGCATCCGCGAAGGGACATTGGTCGCCGCATTTGGCGTGGGGCTGTGCATCCGTTTTTGGGAACGGCATCTGACCAAACCGCTGCATCAGTTTTTATTTCCCTAAAACCACAACAAGCGTCCGCTCCAGAAATCGCTTCTGGGGCTGACGCTTGTTTCATTTGTTGTTTATTCCGGATATGCCAGTTGTTCCGGCGTCCAATTTTCCAGCACCACACACATCTTTTCGGCAATGCGCTTTGCGCCCTCCAGATCGTGCGACAGGTAATTGCCACATTCCGCCTTTGCAGAACCCGGAATGATCCCCTCAAACGCACAGATAAACCGCATGGTATCGCGCACCAATGTGATCGCTGTCTGCTGCGTCATCGCGTCGCGCACCAAAAAATAAAATCCGGTTCGACAGCCCATCGGACCACAATAGACAATTTCATCACCATAAATGGTATTGCGCACATATGTGGCAAACAGATGTTCAAAGGTATGCAACGCCGGTGGGTCGAGATATTCGCCATGATTTGGCTTTACCATGCGGATATCATACGTAATCACATCTCCGTCCACACGGGATGTATACATGCCTTCCGTGAGCGTATCATGATTGATACAAAAGCTCGCAATTCGTTTCATCATTTTGCTCCTATCCAGTTGTTTTTCCTTCATTATACGGTATTTTGATTGACGAATGCAACCCTGGTTTTTATAATAAGTACAGCAACAAAATTTACTGCAAAGGAAGGAATCGAACCTATGAAATGGGGAATTCTCGGCGCACTGGACGCCGAAATTGAACTGATCCGCAAACATATGGACATCCGATGTGAAACGCCGCTGCTTGGCACGGTTTTTTATGAGGGTACGGTATCCGGTCATGATATTGTACTCGTCTGCTGTGGCGTGGGCAAGGTCAATGCCGCTGTCTGTGCCGCAACGGTCTTCGACAAATTTGGCGCCGATTGCATCGTCAACGTAGGCATTGCAGGCGCAATGCAGCATGGATTACATCTTCTCGACGTTGTCATCAGCAGTGAAACCGGTTTCCACGATCAGGATGAGGTCATGTTGGCGTACCATCCCAAACGCGCCTTTTTCCCAGCAGATGAAACCCTCGCTGCACTGTGTATGCGCGCCTGTGAATCCATTCCGGAAATGGCAGGTCGGTTTCATCGCGGACGCATTGTCTCCGGTGACAAATTTGTCAACGATATGCAGACCAAACAGGCAATCAATGAACGATTTTCCCCCGCCTGTGTAGAAATGGAAGGCGCAGCCATCGGACACACCGCCTTTCTATTTGGCAAACCCTATCTGGTTATCCGCACCATGTCGGATACTGCGGACGATGATGCGGATGAAACATATGACAATTTCATCGATGAAGCCGCGCGCACGTCTGCCACACTGATTGTCAAGATGCTTGCATTATCCGATGCATCGGAATCCTGCGGTTGAACCGTGTGTAAAAGTGTGTTACACTGATACCATTGCAAAAATATAAAGGAGATTGTGCCCAATGAAAATCTGCCAATATTGCGGCAATCGCATCGAAGACGGCGACACAGAATGTCCTGTCTGCCATCGTCCGATCCAGGAGGATTTCACTATCCCGAAACATCCGGAAAATCGCTCTCTGTGGAAATGGTTGTGTATTTCCTGCGCCGCTGTTGCGGCTGCTTTTCTGATTGTCTGCATCCGCGAGCTGATTGTCGGCGGTTTGACTCGCACCTGTATCAGCGATTTTGTATTTTTTGCGCTGTGTGCAGGCGTCAGTGTACTGTTCGGCTTTTTCTACCACCGTTCTGTCTGACAGGAGGTTTCCCTTATGGCTGCCATTGTTCTCTCCGCTGTCCTCATCGCAATCGTTGCATTCGGACTGTGGTATTTTGAACGCTTTCTTGCACGCAAACCCGGTCGCAACGCCGGGCTTATCATGCCGATCGCGTTCTTTATCATTTCCGTTTTGGCGATCGTCCAATCAGCGCCGACCGTATTTTCTCAGATGACTGCCACCAGCGGTATGTTGGGTGCAATCCTAACCTTGTTTTTTTCGTTTGTCATCATCAATTTACCTACGCTGTGGGTGTATGTGATTTATTACCGCACACGCCGTAAAATGGGTGAAACCCGCCCATGGCCGTTCCATCCAGGCACAGATGATGACGATACTCAACATCATTCTTCCTAATGCATACTCCGTCCCACAGATCGATGTGGGGCGGATATTTTTGTTACTATAAAAAATTCCCGCCCATATAGGCGGGAATTTCAAGTTGTATATCAATAGAATTCATCCACATTTTCAGCAGTGACCAGTTCAAACGGAACCCAAATCACCGCATTGTTGTCTTCATCCTGTTCATAATTGATGCCTTCCATCAAGTCCGCATCACTTGCCAGGTTGATGGCTGCCTGTACTGCGGCAGACGCCTGACCCACTGCATCCTGGTGTACTGTCGCAAGCATTTCACCGTCAGAAACTGCCGCAAGACCTGCGTTTGTCGCGTCAATGCCAACAATGGCAATCTCACTCATATCAACTTCATTTTGCTTGAACGCTTCGATTACACCCAGCGCCATTGCATCGTTGTTGGCAATGATGCAATCAATCGTGGATATATCCAGACCTTCTGCCAGCATAACGGTCATCTGTTCCATGGCTTTTGCACGGTCATACCCACAATCGATCGGTTCCTTCGCTGCAGTCAGCGCAATCCCTGCATCTTCCAACGTTTGAATGACGCGTTCCGAGCGCTTCGTTGTATGAATCAGACCTTCTGTTCCTTTGAATAATAGATAATTGACGCTATCCTTTCCCTGCTCCTGGAAGTACTCCACCAGCGCTTTGCCCTGATACTCGCCGGATTTGTCTTCATCTGAACCCACATAGATATGCGTTTCATCAAGCACAGATTCATCCTGTGGAATACGGTTGACAAAAACAACCGGTTTGTCGCCTGCCGCTTCAACCACTTCATCTGCACGGGTGTCATCCGCCAATACAATGAGAATCGCACCCACATCGCTTTCCGCCGCAGCCTGGACATATTCAATCTGCCGGTCCATGTCACCGCCGCAATCGAGCGATGTCAGTGCACAATCATGCGCATCCGCAGATGCCTTCGTCGCCTGATCCAGATAACTCAGGTATTCATCCTTCTGGGAAAGGATGAGCCTCAGCTCGCCGTCAAAGGCCGTGCTCTCCTCTGCTGTGTCCTCGGCATTGATCGGAGTAAATCCGCAGCCTGCCATCATACCCATACACAGCACACCGGTCATCAAAGATGTCATCCATGTTTTCAGTTTCATGATGAGTTTCCTCACTTTCTTCCCTTGTTGTGAATCGTTTTATACAGCGCAATAAATCCAAACATAATCATTATCGCACAGCCTTTTCGGGATGCAATTACATTTTCTGCTCTAAAATATTTATTTCCTGCTATCCGTGTATCATCTGTGTTAAATTTGCCCATTTTTACCGATGTCTGTCGAATACACGCCAATACGACAAAAAATTACCCCAATCCATGCATGCAGCCAACCTGTGAACCCCACATATAACAAGCCGAATTTATGCATGGTCTGAGCGGCTGCCATATGTTTTTTACAATGTGCTCATTTGTACAAAATACAAAAAAGACGCGCACCCGAAGATGCGCGTCTTGCGTTGCGATGGTGTGTATGGGAAATTAGAAATATTCCGCGACGTTGTCAGCCGTAATCTTTTCAAACGGAACCCAGATGATGTTCTCATTCTCCTCGTCCGTCTCATAGGAGATACCTTCCATCAGATCTGCGCCGCTGGCGAGATTGATTGCCGCCTGTACGCCTGCGGTTGCCTGTCCAACTGCGTTCTGATAGACCGTTGCGACCATAGAGCCGTCAGAAACCGCCTGAAGACCTGCATTGGTGCCGTCTACGCCGACAACCAGAATATCCGAGGTATCAATTTCGTTTTGACGGAGCGACTCCAATACGCCCAACGCCATTGCGTCATTGTTCGCAATGATGCAATCAATGGTAGACATATCCATCCCATCTGCCAGCATGACAGTCATCTGATCCATAGCCTTGGCGCGGTCATAGCCGCAATCGACCGCGTCTGCTGCCGGAGTTGCTGTAATGCCCGCCGCATCGAGCGCCTTGAGTACGCCCTCGGAACGCTTGGTGGTATGGATGAGACCTGCGGTGCCCTCGAACAGCAGATAATTGACGCTGTCCTTGCCGCTTTCCTTGAGCGCATCAGCGAGCATTTCGCCCTGATAGGTACCGGAATCATCCTCATTCGAGCCGACATAAACATGATTTTCGTCCAAAACCGATTCATCCTGCGGAATACGGTTGAGGAATACAATCTTTGTATCGCCCGCCGCTTCGATGACTTCATCGGCGCGCGTATCGTCCGCCAAAACAATGATGATTGCATCGGCATCATTTTGCGCGGCCGCACGCACATAGTCAATCTGTCTGTCCATGTCATCGGCGCAGTCCGTTGAGGTCAACGAGAATCCCTTGGACTCCGCAGACGCCTTTGCTGCCTGATCCAGCGTTCCCAGATACTCATCCTTATGTGAGATGATGAAGGAAATGCTGCCGTCAAATGTGGTGTCACTTGCCTGTGGCTCGTCCGTTGAACTGCCACAGCCTGCCATCATGCCGGCGCACATAGCGCCTGCAAGAAGCATTGCCATCCATTTTTTCATTTTCATTTTCAGCTTCCTCTCTTTCCCGTCATGCGAAAACTGCATTCCGTAGTACTATTATGACACATGCAAGATTTGTTGCAATCACTTTTCCTGCCCTAAAATATACATTTCCTGCTCTTTATAAATTTTTAGCTATGATCTGTCTTGTTTTTAATTTTATTTTTTCTGCCGCATTCTTTGATAAGCTATACAAATGCTCTGTGATGCACAGCCATTGTTTTTGATTTTTTCACCAAATTGCAATCGACTTTGACCCGATCTTTACAAATATCTCCGTTGTTTTTATCTGTTTTGGTTTTTTTCGGGGATATTTTTTCACCTATTTCCTGCTCTCCCACTCTCTTTCAGATGTTACCGATGTCAATTATCCTGATGCCATTGCGCACCAAATTGCAGGTATCCATTCCGCCTTCCCGGTCGATGGAAATTTCTGCATGAACACATCAACAAACGCATGCATCTCACAGGCAAGCGAAAACTGCCCGGCGCAGAATGCGCCGGGCAGTATATTTTCATAATTGAATCAAGTCCATTGCTGTTGACACAAAACTCAATGCGTCAACAGGAACATCGCGGCAAACAGCACACCGATGATCCACGTACCCGCATTGACGCTGCGGATCTTGCCGGTAAACGCGTGGATGGCGATATAGGACAGCACGCCGAAAGCAATGCCATAGCTGATGTTATACGTAAACGGCATCATGGCAATGGCAAGGAATGCCGGGACGGCAACCGCCGGATCTGTCCATTCAATTTCCTTGACACCGTTCATCATCAGGATGCCGACATAAACCAGGGCTGCTGCGGTCGCCGCAGATGGGATCAATGAGGCAATCGGGGTTAAGAACATCGATACAAAGAACAATCCTGCTGTGACCAACGCCGACAGACCCGTGCGTCCGCCCTCTGCAACGCCCGCAGACGATTCGACAAACGTCGTCACCGTAGAGGTGCCGCAGATCGAACCACAGGTAGTGGCAATGGCATCCGACAACATAGCCTTTTCCATATTGGGTACATCGCCGTTTTCATCCAACAGATCGCCGCGTGAACATGCACCATATAGTGTACCGAGTGTATCAAACATATCAACCATGCAGAACGCCAGTGACGTGGAGATAAATGTAATAACCAGATCTGCTGTCGAATGGGTCGCCAGATACCCGCTGAAATCAAATCCCTCCGTAAACACTTTGCCGAATGACATCGCCGTGAAATCACCAAATGCCGCAAACGGTTCAAAGCTGAAATTCTGACCAAAGCCATCATAAAATCCCGGTACAAAAAAACCGCACACATAATACAACGCAGTACAGCCCAGAATACCCCAGAAAATTGCGCCTTTCACCGCACGCTTGGTCAAAATTGCAATGAGGAAGATACCGATTATGGTCACAAGCATCGGCATGATATCGCCCCAAGTCTTCCCTGCCAGCACATTAAACGAAGCCAACGACACGCCGGTACTCTCATCCGGCTGGACAATGCCCGCATCCTGAAACCCAAGGAATGCAATAAACAATCCGATGCCGGCAGGAATCGCAATGCGGATCGTCTTCGGAATCGCTTCAAAAATCATTCTGCGCAAACCTGTCACTGTCAACAGTATAAAAATTATACCGTCAATCAGGACAAATACCAACGCATTGGCATAGGTAAACCCCATACCAAAGCAGACGGTATACACAAAAAATGCATTGAGCCCCATGCCCGGCGCCTGTGCGAGCGGCAGGTTGGCCAACAGTCCAATGAGTACTGTGCCGATGACAGCGGAAAGTGCTGTTGCAATATACACCGCATTGTAATACCCGTCACCGAGATCACTGAAAATACCCGGATTAACCATCAAAATATACGCCATTGTCATAAACGTTGTAATCCCCGCCATAATTTCGGTTTTTACTGTTGACCTGCGTTCTTTGATGTGAAAAAAGTTTTCCATTTCGTTTACTCCTTTTTTATTTTACCTTTTCCCATGAATGACGACATACTGCACCTGTATCATTGCGCTAACATATCGTTCATTCACACGCTTATACCCTACCACAGCTATCCCCCCGCCGTCAATAACATCTTTTGGATATACTGCATACGGCTTTTAAGCCTATATTTCCCTGTATGGGTGTGCTATACTAAGAAAAAACAGAAATGGAGCATCTATGTATTACGTCTATATTCTCCGCTGTGCAGACGGCTCGTTATACACCGGCATCACAACCGATCCTGCGCGGCGTTTCGCTCAGCACATCGGAACGCAATCGGGTGGCGCAAAATATACGGCTGCCCATCCGCCCATGCGTGTGGAAGCAGTCTGGCGCGCCCCGGACCATACCACCGCCGCACAACTGGAAGCCCGTATTAAGGCACTGACAAAAACACAAAAAGAACAGCTTATCTGCGGTAATACGCCGGACAAGCTGTCTCTCACATCTTTTTTCAGAATACCAATCCAATCGGATGGAAGGAGAATCCCCATGCTGTTTATCTGTTATCCCAAATGCAGTACCTGCAAAAAAGCCCGCGTTTTCCTGGAGGGGCGCGATATCCCCATACACGAACGCGACATCAAACAACAACCACCGACTGAACAGGAATTGCGCGATTGGCATGTCAAAAGCGGTTTGCCGCTCAAACGCCTGTTCAACACCAGCGGACAGCTATACCGTTCCCTGGCGCTGTCCAAAAAGCTGCCGGATATGAGCGAAGAGGAACAATTTGCATTGCTCGCCAGCGACGGCATGTTGGTGCGCCGTCCCATCCTTGTCACAGATACAACTGTCCTTTTCGGATTTAAACAAAAAGAATGGGAACAAATGCTGTAATCCTGTCCCCAAATCATGACCACCACTGAAGTGGTGGTTTGCACAGGCCCTTCAAGGGCATTATACTAGCAGCGCCTAAAGGCGCATTGAAAAGTCTGACAACCGCATCTTTACTCACAAGCCGCCGCTAAAGCGGCTTGTTTTATGCCTTTGTATTCCGGATACCCGTAAACGGGTCTATATATTCCTTGAGGGTTAATTGATCCTCCATAATATCTTCCTGAAGCTGATTTCGTACATATTCCCGAATCATTTTTTCATTTCTTCCCACCGTATCCACATAATATCCTCGACACCAGAAATGTCTGCTTCCATATTTGTACTTTAGATTCGCATGACGATCGAATATCATCAAAGTACTCTTTCCTTTCAAATATCCTATAAATGCCGATACATTCATACTCGGTGGAATACTTACCAACATGTGTATATGATCTACACATGCCTGAGCTTCTATGATTTCCACTCCCTTTTGCTCACATAACATCCGCAGAATTCGTCCTATGTCTGTTTTCAGCTTTCCATATATCACTCTTCGACGATATTTCGGGGCAAATACGATATGATATTTGCATCTCCACTTTGAATGTGATAGACTTTGTATGTCATTACTCATGACAAAACCTCCTTTTGTTTTTTGATGTGGTTGCCAGACCTTCATCTATTCTATCAAAAGGAGGTTTTCTTTTATCTAAAGATTTTTATTCCCCCAGTTCAACTGGGGGTTTTTTTCGCTAAAGCGCCAA
>CALWUF010000054.1 GCA_944384655.1 uncultured Butyricicoccus sp.
ATAAATTTGGCGTTTGAAAATAATCAAAAATAAGTTTATTCATTTTGGTTTCGAATAAACTGTAAACGCGAATATGTGCCCCGCAGCTATCTGAACTGCTCCCCATCAAGAGAACAATGAAATAATATAAGGATTTTTTAGCGATGCCCAGCGCTGCGGCGCTGTGGGAACCGTGGATTCCGTATATTTTGTGCCATTGCCACAAACGTACAGAATCCACGGTTTTATGTATGCCGCAGCAGGAATGGCTGGCGCTTTTCCACGCGGATCAGAACGCCCAGGTGAAATAGCCAAGAAAACCGCACATCCACAAAGCGAGAGGCTGCCACCTGAGTTTGGTTTTTCGACCAGCGCATGCGCTTGACCAGAGGAGGCGGATTTTCCTGATTCGCTGTGTTGCGCCGAAGCCGATTACAGTAGATCTCGATCCGGACATTATCAAAACAGCAATGCGTGCGTCCCATGCTTTGCCGGATCGACCCATATCGAGCAAGCAGCGCACCGTATTCTCGACTGGTGTACTGGCTGCCGTGATCGGAATGAAAAGTCAAACCTGGCTAATAACCATAGCGGGAAACCGCGTTGATGAGCGCAGCGCAATCCGGCGCGCATATGCGCGCGCATTGCAACGCCGACAGCCGCATGACATCCCCTTTGTATTCCGCACTGTATTTCCATCCTATTTTGAGACGTTCCTTTCCTGTCTCATCTTTCCCCGGGTGTGCGGTTTTATTATATCACTCCAGTTCCATTTTTATATCCACATCTCTTTTCCTTTATTTTTTCACCAGAATAATCGACAGTTTTGTTGTATTTTCAGTTTCATCCATATCCAACTCCCCGCCATCTTGGAAGTGCAGACGAAGCTCTACCACATCGTCTTTATTCAGATTTTTGATATATTCTCCAGATTGGTTACACAGATTCCACTCGCCGTCATATTCCCGCAAAGTCCCATCCGCAGCTTCCACAAACAACGTATAGTCCGATACAGAACCATCCAAACCGTTCACACGGAATGCGATCTCCGTTTCCTGTCCTACATTTCTCACCGTGGCTTTCATCAGATAGGAAGCGGGAGACAGCGAGGTGTCGCTGAGAGCTTGAAATACCTCATCTGTCAGCCGATACCGTTCCATATCCGACAGTTTCACCGTTTTGACGGGAGAACCGGGCAGGTAGATAAAATCATCCTGCCAACAAACCATTTCCATGTTGCCGGTGGGACAATACAGCGCGTTACCCTTTACATCGGCGATCATGCCCACGGCAAGATTGTTATACCCTGCCAAATCGGACACCGGCACAGTATACGCAGTCTCACCGGTTTCAAAGTCCAGCGCCTCGTATTTCCACATACCGGTACTCACATCCTGCCAGTAGCCATAGAGATAGCCTGTGGCAGTAGACAACTTGATCATTGATGTGTCCTGGATATCTTCACGAAACCACACTTTTTCTGTCTGGTAGCCTGTATCGGTTTTGATCACATCCACTCGTTCCACACCGGGAGCGATGTATTGATTGCCCTTCGTCATCCAGTTGGCATCGTATAGATTATCATAGGATTGCACAGAGGTATCCGCATTCGGATCGCTGAGTCCTGCATTGCCCGCGCCAAACCAGTTGCACACAATAATCGATGTGCGTTCTTCTTCTGCGGAATAGACAAGGATGGAATTTTCCACCGATACAGGAACATCCGCATCCAACTGATCCAGCGTCGGAACAGAGGTCACCACTTCACCGGTTTCGGCTGACAGCGCCAAAAGGTTAATTGGATCCAGATTATCCGTAAACAGTACCAGATCTTTTGTCAGGGTGGGCGTAGTGCCGCTGCCGTAGGCAAGTCCGATGCCGGTATAGCTGGAATCCTCTGATGCGGCGTTGACACCGTTGCTCTCATATTCCGTGCGCCAGACCACTTCCACGCCGTCATTTGCGTTCAGCATATAGCAGGCCATATTGGTCAGAATTACTGCGCCGTGTTCGCTGGAGGAGATGCCGTTTTCCGCACTCTCGCCCTCAGCTAGACGGTAGAAATGGAGATACTCCTCCGCGGATAAATTCTCTCCCGCCAGTGTTCTGTCAATATATTCCCGGGAGAGATAACCCAGGAAACCCGCAGGGTCTCGTTCCGGGCGAATCTGGAAACCGCCGGTGACGAACCATAGATTCCCCTGGTAGTCATACACAATGCTCAGCAGGCGAGTGTCAATATCTTCCCCCAAGATCGCTTGCGCCGCCTGTGTCACATCCACATCCAATATCTTTTCAAAAACCGGCAGGACGGCTCCGGTCTCATCGTAAGTACGCAGGATGATCACATGCCCATGGCTGGTGGGCAACACCACATGATTCTCATTGTCCACAAAAGAATAGGAAATCTGGACACGATACTTCTCTGTATCATGCTGCGCCGGAACAAATACGCCCTGTCAGGTGATGGTGTCGCCGCTCATGTCCGCGATGGCAATGCCGCCATTGAAGGGGGTGATGGCATTACCCTTTTCATCATAAAAAGCGGCGGACGGCGCTTGCGGATTTTTCGTCTCAAGAGAAGTTCGCAAAGAGGAACCGATGCCCAAAGGAAGCACAGCATCCGTGACATCCGAGCTGTAGGTGTCATTGTGCACAGAATTATCACTGTTTGCCATATAAGGATTCAATGTCACAGCGTTGGGCGCAATGGGATTGGGAACCAATGTGTCATAATTGCCATTTTCCTCCGTTGTTCCACAGCCAATCAAATTTGCCAGTAAAATCATGACAAGCAAAAGATATACGCCCTTTTTCACTCGTTTCATAGTATTTACCTCCATAAAGCGTTTGGTTTATAAAATGTGGGCGATGTGTACCAGCGTTTCCACAGATAGAGAGTCAAAGGTATTTGCGGAAAGCTGCTGGAAATCCGGTGGATGAACGAAATTTTGAATGGCTGACGATCGATGCCAGCCATTGTAAGGCGCATCCTCACGCAGCGGGATTGCAACCATGATTTGTATCGGTTGCTGCATCTGGCAGAAAACGCCCTTCCGCACTTGAAACGCTGGCGTGGAATTGCCACCCGTTATGCCAAAAATACAGCTTCTTTTTGGCGGCAGTGCAAATTCGCTGTATTGCCATTTGGTGCGATGTTTTGGCATAATCTCGAGTACATGCTATCTAATTATACCATAGAGCTTTCCAAAATGCAGCATAAGTTTGTTGGATTGATACAAAAAAACCGAACATCCGCAAAGCAGGATATCGGCGTTGTGTAATGACCCGTTTATGCTTCTTGAAAAAGGCGCAAAGGCAGAAGTTTCGGAGATTTTTCAGCGGTATAACCTAACCCCCAACGTCCGCTTTATTACCTGGG
>CALWUF010000055.1 GCA_944384655.1 uncultured Butyricicoccus sp.
AAGAGAAACGGTTTTGCTAACTGCCTCGGAATCCACCGTGACGGTCTCTGTGACCGTCTTATAGCCACGCTTGGAAATCTTAGCATCGTAGTTGCCCGCACGCAGGTTGAATTCAGCAATACCGGACGTGTTTGTCTTCAGGCGTGCGCCGTTGATGTCAACAACCGCTCCCTCGATGGGAGAAGTTTCAGTATCCTTAACCGTAAAGGTTACCTTCTGTGTAGTCACAGCAGTTGTCGGTTCCAAATACGCGAATGGACAGGTCACGCGGTCGCTATCCATCCGCGTTGCTGGATTCGGCAGCGCCCATCCCATGCGGAATACGACACGCAGCGCAATCATATCCTGCTGAGCGAGATTGTACTGAATTTCGTTTGTGGCTGGGTTTTGGATTACGCCCTGATCCAGAAGTTTGACCGTGATGTCCTGACGGATTGCATACACAGCCTGGGACCAATCACCTACTACGAGCTGGGCAATAGATGCATCAAACGAACCATTTTGTGGAAAGTACATCGGCGCACCGTCCAGAGCATATTGAGTGGATCCCTGCATATCAGATTTGAAAATCGGCTGTCCATCATCTGCACGGATGCCACGCAGTTTTGCACGCATCCCCATGGAAGATACTGCGCCAGTAACCATGCGACCGGATTTTTCCACTTTGTCGATCAAGCCGTTTTCGCCCATAATCAGGTTGTAATAATCAGTCCCGCTGCCAGGCGCAACATTGTTTCCCGCCTGACGCGCACGGGTGATGATATCAGCCGGCCATCCTGCCGGGCGGTTTACTCCAAAAATGGTTGCACTGTCTACACGCTGACCAATCGCCTCCATGATTCGCGGCTGGATTTCCCCTATAATGTCGAACGACGCGTCGGCAACGACTGCCTCCGGCACTGGCACAATCACCGCCAGTTCCTCGGCGGTCAAGTACACGTTGTCCCAAGCCTGTTCACTGGTCTGCTTGAACCCAGTATCACCGTTAACCCAATACGCCATCGGCAACATATCCAGCACCGGCACACGGGTCTGCTTGCTGGTCATGTTAGACAGCTTGCGTGCCAGCTGCATGAATACCGACTGCTGAATGCCTTCCTGTTGAATTGTGTCTATTAGCTGCTCCTGAATCAGCGCTTCCGCTGCCTGTCTGTCAACCATACCCATTATGTACTACCTCACTTTCTGATACCAAACGCAGCCCTAATGGCTTCGTTTGCTGCTTCTTTTTTGCTTAATTTAACTTCTGTGCCGCTTTCATGGCTCATGCCGGTGCTCCCCCCGGTCTCAGCCTTTTCAAACAGGAACGCAGTATCTTCCGCTTTCTTGAGTGCGTCCAGTTGTTTGTCAAGCCCAAGAATCTCGCCATCGTCGGTCAGTTGAAGTTTGTCACACTTCAGCAGACCGCGCACAGCAGCTCCCGAGCGTGCGCCGGATTTAGACAACGCCTTTTCCAAAGCAAACTCAAACTTCTGCTTATTCAGCTCCTGCTTAAATGTGTTTACCTGACCGCGCAGATTATCCGCATCAACCTTAGATACATACGCGCCGCCAGCTGCATTTACAATTTCAAATCCCTTGCTTTGCGCCGCAGTCTGTAGTTGATCAAACGTCAATGCCTGATCGCCAAATAACTCTTTCAGAAATTCCATAACAATAACAATGTCCTTTCATAATATTGTGACCTTTTCATACCGTGCCCAGGGCATAAGAAAAGCACCCTTTCGAATGCTTGATACCGATTTTGAGTTTTAAACCCCTTGAATTCGATGGGTTTATATTGTACTTACCAAAATACAGCGATTTTTGAGCATAAGAAAACCGCCTTGCTTTTTGCTCGGCGGCTCTCAAATATCAATATCTGGCAAGATTTCGTTCAACGTCTTTCCTTGAATCACCCAGCGATCCAGCAAATCTTCTGGAGAAGAAAAAGACAAGTTGATATCATCAGGGTTATCTTCGGCAGTCACATAATAAGTCCTATCTGGGTGACAGATTGAATACTCTTTCCCTCGATATTCAAAACACGGTTCGTTGCAAACAATCATTTCTAAAAACTTATTTCGTGTCATCTGTTTTCACCTCCAAAATATCGGCATGTTCCGTTCTTTCTTGACCGGTAAAATCTCGGGTTGTCCTTTTTGGACGGTTCTGCCCTTCTGTCCATGTGTATGTATGAACATGTTCTCCTGATTTTCCGTAATCATGCTGTTTTGGATGCCCATGGTCACCGGAATGGATTTGGTACTTCATCTTTCCAGCAGAATCATATATTGTGCGGTCTATTTGTTTTCCGCGCTGTGATATTGTCTCTATTACAGCATTCGGTCTATACTTTGATGGCGTTGATTGATGTCCTTTATCTCTCCAGTCATCTGTAACAACTATGGTTCCGTCTTTATGATACCGTATTTTAGCGTACTTTTCAACGTCCGCTGTGACCTTCCTTGCCTGACTTTTGCCGAATGACGCAATCTGTTCCTGATCTGCCTGTCGTTTCAGCCCGGTCTGCCGGATGAAATCTTTCTGTCGTTCCTGCCATCTGCGGATTTTCGCCGCGCTCTCAAAGGCATCCTGCCCCGCAGTCTGCATTGCGATATTTTCCCGCTTCCAGCGGCGTATCTGGCGTTCGTGATACCTCTGTATCTGGCTGGCTTCATATTCCGTCAATCGTTTCCCGTTATACATATACGTCTTTGCGTTGTACTGTTCCAACAGGTCAGCATTATATGCGCGTGGACTGGTGCCGCTTCTGCAAGGCGAAGGCCGAGTGCAGAGAACGCGCCGCCGCCAATCTGGAATTGGCTCGGTATGAGTTTGAAGCCCCAGCCCTCCTGGAGGACGATGAGATTGCCGACATTCTGGACAAGGTCGATGCGCTGACCGCCTGGGCTGCAGATGTGAAGGAAT
>CALWUF010000056.1 GCA_944384655.1 uncultured Butyricicoccus sp.
GAGTGTTCGAATCCTTCTTCGGCAACCAGCACGAAAACCGCTCAGCATTTTCTGAGCGGTTTTCTTTTATCCCTGATGAAAGAAGGAGGCTGCCCCCTTATGCAGCGTATGATGATTGCAGACGAGCGCACCGGTTTGCGCCCGCTGAAAAATGAACCTGTTTTAAACGGTATTTTCGATGGAGATACCTGTGGTTTGCGATTGGAAAACGGCTGTTTGATTTTTGACGACGGTCAGCCCAATTACCACACCGAGGACGGGCGTGAATTTGCCGAGGTTCTCGAACTGGAAGACGCAGCCGACGGCGTCAGCGGATTGATCGCCGGGTATGTGGAACTGATATAATACACCAAGACCGCTCCGGCAATCCGGAGCGGTCTTGTTTTCTGTATGACACTGCGCTGTCACTCAAAGATTCGGCAGCAAATCCATTTCCTTTGCCACTTCGATATTTGCCGCACCCATAGCAATCTGTGCCAACGCATCCACAAATCGCTGGATACCTGACAGCATCAACGAAAAATAATCACAAATATCTGTCACCATGCGTTCCAAATCATCCTGCATATTGAGCACAATATTATGGCGCATATAAATCACACCATCCTCTTCATACAAACCAAATTGTCCGATGGTACAGAAATTGTTGCTATAGAAAATGGCACGCTTCAATTCCGGCAGATTGCGCTCCATCCCTTTCGGATCAATTTGGAAGAGCGTTGCATGCATCTGGAACAGTGCGGTTTCCTCACGTGCCATTTTTGCAGGCGGGAACCACATGTCAATGATCACATCCTGCTGCACCTTGCCCTGCTTGACCAGTTCTACACGCATCATCGCCGGATTGCCGTCCTTCCCGTCAAAATACTCTGTACGGAATCCGTTCTGCTTGATGACATCCGCCATACAGGCAAGGACACGCTGCTTGGTTTCTTCCATTGCTTTCACCTCTCAATCATCTTCTATCAGCCTTTTTTGATGCCGATATCATGGCGGATATGCGCCTTTTCAAAGTGGATCTTTTCCACATCTGCATATGCCTTCCGGATGGCTTCGTCAAGCGTCGCCGCAGTCGCCGTCACACCGAGTACACGACCGCCACTGGTCACGATTTTTCCGTCCTCTGTGCGCGCCGTACCGGCATGGAACACAATGGATTCCGTGACATCATTCATGCCAGTGATTTCCTTACCCTTTTCATAGGCGAGCGGATAACCGCCAGATGCCATGACGACACAGCATGCCGCATTGTCCGCCCACTTGATGTCCATCTCATCCAACTTGCCATCGATAACCGCGTTCATAATGTCAAACAGATCGCTTTCCAGACGGCACAAAACAGCCTGCGTCTCCGGATCGCCAAACCGCGCATTGTACTCGATGACTTTTGGACCCTTTGGCGTCAGCATCAGACCAAAATACAACACGCCGCAGAATGGACGACCTTCCGCCTTCATTGCGGCAACCGTGGGCTGAAAAATCGTTTCCATACAAGTCTGCGCAATGTCGTCGGTATAAAAGCGGGACGGAGAGAATGCACCCATACCACCGGTGTTCGGACCTTCATCGTTGTCATAGGCACGCTTGTGATCCTGCGCAGACGGCATGGTAGACAAATGTTCGCCATCAACAAATGCCAACACGGAAACTTCCGGACCGGTCAGGAATTCCTCAATGACAACACGTGCGCCCGCTCCACCAAAACGCCCGCCATCAATGGCGTCATGTACCGCTGCAATCGCTTCATCCTCCGTCATGGCAACGGTAACGCCTTTGCCCAGCGCAAGACCATCCGCTTTGATGACGATCGGCGCGCCATTTTCCCGGATATACGCGATTGCTTTCTCACTGTCTTCAAAAACAGCATAGCCTGCTGTCGGGATATGATATTTGCGCATCAAATCCTTTGCAAACGACTTGGAACCTTCAATCATCGCTGCATTCTTGCGTGGACCAAAGGCACGGATGCCTTCCGCTTCCAGCGCATCGACCATCCCCAATGCCAGTGGATCATCTGGCGTGACAACAACCAAATCCGGTTTGTTCTGTTTAGAAAATGCAACCACACCGTCAATGTCAGTCGCCTTGATGTTGACACACTCGGCGATATCCGCAATACCGCCATTGCCCGGTGCACACCAGAGCTTATCTACTTTTGGACTTTTTGCCAGCGTCATGCAGACCGCATGTTCACGTCCGCCGCCGCCGATAACCAGAACCTTCATATGGAAAATCCTCCTCTATATACCACCAAAAGCCAGGCACGCCAAACTGGCGCACCTGACTTTGTTGTCATGGTTTCATTCAATCAGTGATGGAACAGGCGGATACCCGTGAACGACATCACAATACCATATTTATTGCAGGTATCAATGACGTGGTCATCACGAATGGAACCGCCCGGCTGTGCAATGTAAGCAACGCCAGACTTCTTTGCCCGTTCGACATTGTCACCGAATGGGAAAAACGCATCCGAGCCGACCGTAACACCGGATTGTGTAGCAATCCATGCTTTTTTCTCCTCTGTGGTCAGTGGTTCCGGCTTGACCTTGAACTTGGTCTGCCATACGCCCTCTGCCAGCACATCCTCATACTCGTCGGAGATATACACGTCAATGGCATTGTCACGATCCGGACGGCGAATGCCATCGACAAACTGCAAGCCAAGTACTTTTGGATGATGGCGCAGGAACCAGTTATCCGCCTTATTGCCTGCCAGACGGGTACAATGGATGCGGCTCTGCTGACCTGCACCGACACCGATGGTCTGACCGTTCTTCACATAGCAGACAGAATTGGACTGCGTATATTTGAGCGTGATGAGCGATACAATCATGTCAAGCTTTGCCTGTTCCGGCAAATCCTTATTGTCTGTCACAATGTTGGACAGCATATCCGCATCAATTTTGAGGTTGTTGTGACCCTGCTCAAACGTGATGCCAAAAATTTCACGACGCTCAATGGCTGCCGGTTCATAATCGGGATCGATCTGGATGACCGTATACCGACCGCCGCGCTTGCTCTTCAGGATCTCCAACGCTTCCTCAGAATACGACGGTGCAATAATCCCGTCGGAAACTTCTCCCTTCAGATACATTGCCGTCTGTGCATCACATTCGTCGGACAATGCAACCCAGTCGCCATAGGAACACAGACGATCTGCACCGCGTGCACGGATGTATGCGCAGGCGATTGGAGAAAGCGCCTCGTCGGTATCGACAAAATAAATCTGCTTCTCCACATCCGACAGCGGCGTGCCAATGGCAGCGCCTGCCGGGCTGACGTGTTTGAACGAAGCGGCAGACGGCATACCCGTCGCTGCTTTCAGTTCACGAACCAACTGCCAGCTATTGAATGCATCCATAAAGTTAATATACCCCGGCTTGCCGTTCAGTACAGTAATCGGCAGTTCGCCTTCCTTCATATAAATGCGGGATGGCTTCTGATTTGGGTTACAGCCATATTTCAATTCAAGTTCTGTCATGATTCCATTTCCTCCCGTTTTCAGCAATGCTTGTTGCGGATGATACTGGACGCTTTGCCGGTCTCCAGATCGATGAAGCTGACATACAAGGAAACCTTGTTGTCTGCATTGAGATTTTCCCATACCAGATCGGTAAACGACTCCAGATCGCCCTCAATGCGGACGGTTTCCGGCTCGCCCTCGAAGGACGGCAACGGCGAACCATCGCCCATATATGTATGGATGAAATGCCCCAATCCGGCACGCGGTGCATCATATTCAAAGAAGAAACGCTTGTTACACGCCGGGTCGCCGTCAAAGCTCTTGAGAATGGACAGCTCATATGCACCATCCGGCTCTACGATGCCTGAGATGCGGGGCGTATAATTCGGTCCATCCGGCTCAAACTGACGGGTACGCAGCGCCTCAATATAGCTTTTCCCCGCCGCAAGACCATCGCGGACTGTGTCTGTCTGATCTCCATTGGTAACAATTGTCGCGCCTTCAAATACGCGGACCGGATGATAAATAATGAGGGACGGATCAACCATTTTAGACAGATCAAAGGCCTGTGTACGGATGCCGTCCTCTGTCTCCACAAAGATGCGGTTCCGGCTGTTTTCACTGCGCCCCATGATGAAATATGCAATAACCGCAGACTTGTTGTCCGCGCTGCGGCCCAGCACAATGCCGCGTCCAGGATAGCTATTTGCGCGAAGCTGCGCTCCAAGATCAAAAATTTCCATGAAATACGTCTTCCTTTACTCAATATCAGTGCGGATTTATTCCAAAATCGTGACGATACCATCGTCTGATACCGACAATCTGCCCTCACAAAACAGGGATACCACATGCGGCAGCAACACATGCTCCGCCTGTGTCATAACGCGTTTTTGGAGACTCTCAGGCGTATCACCCGGCAATACCTCGACCGCCTTCTGTGCGATGATCGGACCTCCGTCCGTGATGGCGTTGACAAAATGTACCGTTGCTCCGGTGACCTTCACACCTTTGCGCAACGCTGCCTCGTGCACATGCAGACCATAATAGCCATCGCCGCAAAACGACGGGATGAGCGATGGATGCACATTGATGATACGGTTTTCAAATGCGCGACAAAAGTTCTCATCCAGCACAGTCATGAAACCTGCCAACACGACAAGCTCCACCTCTTTTTCATGCAGCAAACGCGTCAGCGCAGCACAATATTCCTCACCGGATGGATAATCCCGCTTTTTCACAACATAGCCCGGAACGCCTGCACGTTTGGCGCGCTCCAGTGCATACGCAGAATCATTCGACGAAATAACTGCGCGCACACAACCATTTTTAATTTCGCCGCGCGCCTGCGCATCCAAAATTGCCTGCAAATTTGTACCGCCGCCGGAAACCAGGACTGCGATGTTTACCATAACTGAACTTCCTTCTCACCGTTTCTGCATTCGCCGATGATATAACCGGTTTCACCTGCCTCAGCAATCGCCTGCAGTGCCGCTTCCGCCTGGTCAGCCGGGACAGCAACAACAAGACCTGCACCCATGTTAAATGTATTGTACATGTCACGCTCCGGGATGTTGCCGGTCTTTGCAATCAACTCGAAGATCGGCGGGGTCGGCAGTGCGCCCTTTTCAATCGATACGGAAATATTATCCGGCAGCATACGCGGAATATTCTCATAAAAGCCGCCGCCTGTAATATGGCTCATCGCCTTGACATCAACTGCCGCAATCAGAGACTGAATGGTTTTGACATAGATCTTTGTCGGAGTCAACAGTTCTTCTCCCAGTGTCTTTCCAAATTCAGCAATATAGCGGCGAACAGATTTTTCATTGATACCCAACGTCTTGCGCACAAGCGAATACCCATTGGAATGTACGCCGGACGATGCAACGCCGATCAGAATATCGCCCGCTGCCAGCTTGGAGCCATCGATCATCTTATCATAATCGATGATACCTACAGAAAAGCCCGCCATATCATATTCATCGACCGGATAGAACCCCGGCATTTCAGCCGTTTCACCGCCGACCAACGCACAGCCTGCCTGACGGCAGCCCTCTGCGATGCCGCTGACCAATTCCGCAATGCGTTCCGGATAGTTCTTGCCGACTGCAATATAGTCGAGGAAGAACAACGGCTGTGCGCCGCAGCATGCGATATCGTTGACACACATCGCAACACAGTCGATGCCGACGGTATCATGCTTGTCCATCAGGAAGGCGAGCTTGAGCTTCGTGCCGACGCCATCGGTACCGGAAACCAGAACCGGACGTTTCATTCCCTGTACCGGCGGTTCAAACATACCGCCAAACCCTCCGATCGAGCCGAGAACCCCTGGAATATAGGTGCTCTCGACAAACGGTTTCATTTTTTTGACCGCTTCATAGCCGGCAGTAACATCCACGCCGGCTGCTTTGTAACTTTCAGAACGGCTGTTAAGCATTTTCTCCAATCCCACTTTCAAATATATTCTTTTCGATGGTGTCCGGAACTTCAATCGGATAATCTCCACTGAAGCATCCGTTGCAGAAGCCGCATTTTGCACCAACTGCTATCTTATTTGTCGCTTCCAGCGACAGATAACCAAGTGAATCAACGCCAATCAAATCACGAATCTCTTCAACCGTGCGGTTATAGGCAATCAGATATTTGTGATCCGGAACATCGGTGCCGAAAAAGCACGGATGCAGGAATGGCGGTGCAGAAACACGCATATGCACTTCTTTTGCACCTGCATCGCGCAGGATCTTGACCAGACGTGCACAGGTTGTGCCGCGGACAATCGAATCGTCAACCATGACGACACGCTTGCCTTCCAGGTTGTTGCGCAAGGCATTCAGCTTGATGCGAACCGAACGCTCACGCTTGTCCTGTCCAGGCTGGATAAATGTGCGTCCAATATATCGATTTTTAATTAAACCTACGTCATATGGGATGCCTGACGCCTTGGAATAACCGATGGCAGCAGTCAAACCACTGTCTGGGACGCCGATGACAACATCCGCCTCAATCGGGTTTTCTTCATACAGATATCGCCCTGCCTCCTGACGCGCATAGGCAACGGAAGCGCCGTCAATGACAGAATCGGGACGGGCAAAATAGATATATTCAAATACACAGGTTGTATGATTGCATCGGATATCACATTTCATCGTGCGCATCTGACCGTCTTCGATGATGATCACCTCACCCGGTTCGACATCGCGGATAAATTCTGCCCCCAGCGCATCCAGTGCACAGGTCTCCGAAGCGAAGAAATATGAATCATACAGCTTGCCCAGAACCAATGGGCGGAAACCATGGGGATCACGCGCTGCAATCAGTTTGCGCGGCGACATGACGAGCAGCGAATATGCCCCTTGTACGCGATACATCGCATTGAGTATTGCATCCTCAATGCTGCCGCATCTGAGCCGTTCCCGAACAATGGTATATGCCAGCACTTCTGTATCCGAGGAAGAACGGAAAATACCGCCGTCCAATTCAATTACTTTTCGCAATTCGCCTGCATTGACCAGGTTGCCATTGTGCGCAATCGCAAGATTCCCTTTGCAATGCGTGATACAGACCGGCTGTGCATTTTCACGCGACTGCATACCGGTTGTGGAATAACGGACATGTCCGATTGCCATCGTACCCGGCATGTCATCTAAAATCTCCTGGTTGAACACATCGTTGACCAGACCGAGATCTTTGTGACATTTTATGACGCCATTTCGATTGACTGCAATCCCGCAGGCCTCCTGTCCTCTGTGTTGGAGTGCAAACAACGCGGTATGCGTATCATGCGCCGGGCTGATTTTGCCTACATCCTTTTCGTTTACATACACACCGAATACGCCGCATTCTTCATGCAGCTTATCCTGCATGCCGAATGGCATGCAGTCTGCTTTTCTTATTTTATATTTCATATAAGCCCTTTGTATAAATTGAGATTTGCCGTGAATGGAAGCGAAATTTCTTCCGCTTCAGATTATACAAAATTTCCTCTGGTCATTCTGCGCAGGATTGCTTCACTGACATCCTTTGCCCTGCCCGGATCACGTCGAAACCGATCTCTGTCCAGTTTTTCGCCGGTTTCCGCATCCCACAGTCGACATGTATCCGGCGTAATTTCATCCGCCAGAACAATGGTCCCATCGGGCAATCGTCCAAATTCCAGCTTGCAGTCGATCAGATCGACACCCAATCCGCGCAGAAATGGCTTCAAGATATCGTTGATGCGGAATGCATAGCGGTCGATAACCGACAGTTCCTCCGGCGTGCACAGTTGCAGCTCAAAGGCATGATATCGGTTTATCATCGGATCGCCGAGCGCCGCGCTGCGATAATAATACTCCAAAATCGCAGAACGCAGCCGCGTGCCTTCCGGCAAGCCGATGCGCGTACACAGAGAGCCTGCCGCGACATTGCGGATAATGACCTTGAGTGGAATGATATGCACGCGCCGGATGACAGTTTCTCTGTCCGAACGCTGTTCAACCAGGTGCGTCGGAATACCTTCCCGCTCCAACATCTGCATCAGGCAGACAGAGACGCGGTTGTTGACAGCGCCTCGACCTGGAACGGCAGCCGTCCCCCGGCTGTCCTTATATGCGGCGATGAGCAGCTCCGGGTCATCTGTGGCATAAACCCGTTTGGCTCTGCCTTCATACAGCAGATGTTTCTTTTCCATATATACACTTCCTACCCGCAGACGGACGCTTTATGTTGTATACTTTGCCGAAACCTTTGCGTCCTTTGCTTCAACCTTTGCCTGCATGTCCGCCTTGAACTGTACAAGCTTTTCCGTCAGCAACGGATCGCTGAGCGCAAGCATCTGTACGGCCAGAATGGCGGCGTTATCTGCGCCGTTCACAGCCACTGTTGCAACCGGAATGCCAGATGGCATCTGTACCATGGAAAGCAGGCTGTCCAGTCCATCCATAAACGACGACTTGATCGGCACGCCAATGACTGGCAACGTTGTATACGCCGCAAGCACACCGGCCAGATGTGCGGCTTTTCCCGCTGCCGCAATGATCACGCCGTAACCGTCTGCCTCCGCATTTTTCGCCAGCTTTTCTGCCGCAGCCGGGGTACGGTGCGCAGAGATGACACGCACGTCAAACGGAATATCAAACGATTGCAGCTTGTCGATGCAGCCTTCCATAACTTTGAGATCACTGTCCGATCCCATGACAATACATACTTTCTTCATACAGGCTCCTTCTTTCTTGTACACAGATCATTTTTGAACAAACATTCAAAACCATCTGCAACAAAAACGCAGGACATCGCGCAACAAAAGCGACGTCCTGCTGTTGTGTTACATTACTGACGGTTTTCCGCCGAAAAATGGCTGCAAAAAACGCCCCGGCACAAACGCTGTACAGCGCAGCCCAAGGATGGAACTATGTTGTCGGAACATCCAGCAAACATGTGTTGCTCCTTTCAGCCAAACCGCGAAAGAATCAATCGTACATCACTATTGTATTACAGTTATGTAATCTGTGCAATAGCAAGTTTGATTTTTGTAAAAATCTCAGAAATTTCACCAACGAAAGCGGCACTTTTTCGACAGTTTTTGACCGTTTTGCGCTGATCCATTCATTGAAACGTGCCTTACCTGTGCGAATTATGTATCCAGTAATTTCAACCATTGCTGCAAAACATGATCCTTATAGAAAACGGTTGCGCGTTCGGTCGCATGGCTGCTCATGGTCGTGCGCAGGTCGGTGTCATCCATCAGCTCCATCAGCTTGTGCGCAAACAGATCTTCATCTCGATTGGGCACAAGGAATCCACTGACTTTGTCTTCAATAATGGTCGCCGGACCAACGCGGATATCAAAGGCAACCGGCGGGGTTCCGCACGACATCGACTCAACCAGCACCAGCCCAAAGCTCTCAGAAACCGAAGTCAGGGCAAAGCAAGCGGATTTCGCCATCTCCTCCAGCAGCACATGGTGCTCCAGCGCGCCTGTAAAGCAGACATTGTTTTCAATATGCAATTGTACAGCATATTGTTTCAGCATTTGCTCCAACTCGCCCTCACCCGCAATTTTCAGCATCCAATCGGGATGAGATGGAATTACTTTCGCCCAGATGCGCAGCAGCGACGGGAAATCCTTGTCGGCGTGCAGCCGTCCTGCGGCAATGACTTGCTTTTCCTTTTGCAAAACCGGCGGAATGTCCGGCGGCTCGATGAAATTCGGAATGGTCAGGCATTGGATTTTAATGTTATGTCCCTGCATAAAGTTCCGAATCTCTCGTGTTGTCTGATCGGTCAACAGGACGAAATAATCAATATTTTGATACTTTTCCTGGAAATCATGGATCAGTTTTTTGTCAAATTGATGGTCTGCATGTAGCTGCACAATTTTTTTCAGCTGCGGCGCACCGTATTTGGACAGCAAAATGGCGTGCTCGTTGCGCGTAGCAATCACTGTACCGCTTTCAATCGCCTGGATTGCCCGCTTCATGGTGATGTGCTTTCGATACAATGTTTTGACTGCACGTACACCCTCCCGAAGAATTTTGACCGGATTTTTCTGATGCAATGCGTCAGAAAATTGCTGCCGGTTCGGCGCATCCTTTGTCAGATATGTCACAACGATTTTATCGTTCAACGGATACACAGGTTCCCCCAACCGATAGGTACACAATATTTCCACTTCAAACCCATGCTCTACCAGTGCATTGGCAAGCGTCGAAATGACCATCTCAACGCCACCATGCTTTAAATGCAGACTGGTCAGATATATTTTGTTCATTTTCACATCAGATGATCCTCTTTTGCTTTGACGTCCCCTTTGTTTTCCCGGCACAGCCTGCGTACGTTGCTGTGTAACCGATGCCAACAGCATTCGCACCTGTTCCGAATTCCCGCGTTCTTCTGCAATCAGCTTTTCCGCTGCCTGCTGCCAGCGGCTGCGTTCCTGCGCATCCTGCATCCGGTCGATCTGTTCCATCAACTGTTCTCCCGTGACGTCCTGCACATGCAGTGTGACATCCTGTCGCCCGATGGATTTTAAAAAGCCGTCCACCTTCATATCATAGGAGATGCCGATACTTGGTACGCCATTTTCCACGGCAAAGATTAACGAATGCAACCGCATGCCAACAACCATATGCATACGCGAGAGTAAAGAAATTGTCTCGTCGATTGCAATTTGCTCGGAAATCAGGAAATAGGGACAACGCAAATTACGTATGACCATTTTAGCCGCATCACAATCATGCGGATATTCAATCGGGATAAAAACGGGAGTCATTCCGTATCTTTCCCATGCATACTGCGCTGCGCGTGCGATTTCCGATGCCGCACGTTCAAAGCCCTTCCATTTGCGCAGACCAAAACCAATATATTGCTCATCTGCCGGAATGCCCAACCGTTCCATAAGCTGGTCAGTCTGTTCAGATTCCAACTGCTTGATGCAGATTGTAGGGTCCGCCGTACGCACAACATGCGGATGAGAAACGCCCATGTCCTCCAGCTCCCGCACAGAATCATCATCGCGCAACGTGATAATATTGACACATGAATCAATGA
>CALWUF010000057.1 GCA_944384655.1 uncultured Butyricicoccus sp.
GATACGACGGATGATCCTGTTTTGCCATGATCCTTTCACCTTCTTTCAAGGGTAAAAGCCTGAACAGCTAAAAATGCTGCTCAGGCTTTGCCTGATTTCAGTTAGTCAAGCGGCTTCATCGTCGGGAACAGCAATACATCGCGGATAGACGCGCTGTCGGTCAGGAACATGACCAGACGGTCAATGCCCATACCCATACCGCCTGTAGGCGGCATGCCATATTCCAGTGCACACAGGAAATCCTCGTCCATCATATTTGCCTCATCGTCGCCTGCATTGCGCAGTTCGACCTGACGTTCAAACCGTCCGCGCTGATCGATCGGATCGTTTAATTCAGAGAATGCGTTGCACAGCTCCCGTCCATAGACAAAGCACTCAAACCGTTCCGTCAGACGCGGATCGGACGGCTTGCGCTTGGCAAGCGGGGAAATTTCAACCGGATAGTCGGTGATAAAGGTCGGTTGAATCAGATTTTCTTCAACGGTTGCATCATACACCATTGACATCAGATCGCCCCAACTCTCCTTGCCCTTTTCCGGTTCAAAGCCTGCCGCCTTGACCGCGGCGAGCGCCTGCTCACCGTCCATTGCCATGAAGTCCAAACCGGAATACTGCTTGACTGCTTCCGCCATGGTCATGCGCTTCCAGCCCCGGGAGAAATCCAATTCTGTACCTTGATATACAACTTTGGTCGTACCGAGTACCGTTTCACAGCAATGAATGACCATATCCTCCGTCAGATCCATCATGCCTGTATAATCGGTATATGCCTGATATACTTCGATGGTAGTGAATTCCGGATTGTGTTTGGTATCCATGCCTTCATTGCGGAAAATACGGCCGATCTCATAGACGTTTTCCATGCCGCCGACAATCAAACGCTTGAGATGCAGTTCCGTTGCGATGCGCATATACATATCAATATCCAACGCATTGTGATGCGTGATAAAGGGACGCGCCGCAGCGCCGCCCGGAATCGTGTTCAGGCATGGTGTTTCAACTTCCATAAAGCCCCGGTTGTCGAAGAAATTGCGGATCTCACGCACGATCCTGGAACGATATTCAAAGGTACGGCGCACATCCGGATTGACAATCAGATCCACATAACGGCGGCGGTATCGGATATCCGTATCCTTCAGACCATGCCACTTTTCCGGCAGCGGGCGCAGCGATTTGGACAACAGCTCCAGATCACTGACACGGACAGAAATTTCGCCCTTCTGCGTGCGGAATACCTCACCCTCAATACCGATGATATCACCGATGTCATATTTCTTAAACTGCTTGTATTCTTCTGTGCCCAGCAGATCGCGCTTGACACACAATTGGATGCGACCATATCGGTCGGTAATATCAGAAAATGTCAGTTTGCCCATGATGCGTTTGCTCATCATACGACCTGCCAGACGGACAATTTTGCCCTCCATCTGATCAAAATGCTCTGTGATATCCGTTGTATAATTGGTGCGGTCAAAACGCACGCGCTGGAACGGATCGTCTCCCGCTTCCTGCATCGCCGCCAGCTTTGCCGTGCGGATATCATGTTCTTCCGATTCCGAATGGACCGGCTTGTTAAACTTTTTGGTCTGCTCTGACGCCTGCTGTTCAGCGGTCAGGTTCTCTTCCATGTTTTTCCTCCTCTATTTACAGTACAAAAGGACTGTCCGCCCTCCAAAGCCGGACAGGCGAACAGCCTTTTTTTCTATGTTACTTGATGATTTCTGTAATCTTAAATTGAACCGTAGTCTCATTCGGTGCGATAACGTCGACAATATCGCCGACCTTATGACCGAGAACTGCCTTGCCAAATGGGGATTCATCAGAAATTTTACCGTCCATCGGATCGGCTTCCTGTGAACCGACGAAGTGATATTCTTCCTCTTCATCAAATTCCAGATCGAGCACCTTGAATCGGCAGCCCGGTGAAACCTCATCCTTTGCATACATGTCCTCAGAGATGATGACGGCATTGGCAATGATGGTTTCCAACTCCGCGATGCGGGATGCAACCTTACCCTGTTCATTTTTCGCCTCATCATACTCGGCATTCTCCGACAGGTCGCCAAACGAACGAGCTTCTTTAATCTGCTCTGCAACCTCCTGCATGCGGACAGTTTTTAAATATTCCAGCTCATCTTTGAGCTTATCCAAGTTCTCCTGTGTCAGTTTGAACTCTTGCTTCATGGCCGATTCCTCACAATATATTACAAATTTTAGCACCTAAGCTATGTTACATCCCATTATATAAACCCGTTTCTGTGATGTCAAGCACAGGTTTTGCATGCCGTATGAAATTTATCACGATTTTAAAGCGTCGATTGCCGCCTGGAGCTGGTCGTCTTCCCCATCTTCCAGCACATAAAACCGTTCCATCTTATCCTCGCTCAGACTGACTTCCACGTCCGGCGTGACGCCCTTGTCAATCAGACTTTCGCCCTTCGGTGTATAATAGCAATGCGTTGAGATGTTCAGGCAACCGCCGTCGGACAATTCAAACCCCTGTTGCGAATAGCCTTTGCCGCACGTCTGTTCACCGATGACTTCCGCCTTATCATATTCCTGCAACGCTGCCGCAAAAAATTCGGCCGCACTGTAGGACTCTTCATTGACCATCACTGCCATTGGCAGATTCAATTCCTCCGCATCTGATGTATAGGTTTCCGTTTCACCTTGTTTGTCTTTCAGCGAAATGATATCGCCCTCTGGCAGCAATGCATCGAGCGATTCAACCAATGCGGTCAACCTGCCGCCGGGATTGTTGCGCAGGTCAAAAATCAAGGCCTCCGCCCCCGCCTCTGTCATCTCGTCCAATGCATCGAGGAATTGTTCATCCGTCTGATCGGTAAACTGTTCTATACAGATATACCCGATGTTGTCCTCCAACATGCGTGCAGTGACGTGAATCTGTTCATATTCCTGCCGCGTCACCGAGATATCTGAACTGCTGCCGGTTTGATATGCATCAACCGTCAATGTCACACGCTTGCCTTCTTCACCAAGGATGGCATCCACAGCCCCCTGATAGCCACCCAGCGCATCGATGGTCTTCCCATCCACGGCAGTGATCTCGTCATACGGTCCGATGCCCGCATCTTCCGCAGGCGAACCGTGCGCAACCGATTCCACATACAGCACCGTACTCCCATCGTCCGTTGTCTTTTCGCTGACGGTCACGCCGATGCCAACTGTGCTGTCCGCCGCCGAGTCCAGATAGCTCTGATAATATTCCTCTGTCATATAACTCGTCCAGCGGTCACCCAGTCCTTCCGCATAACCAGTCAGCACATAATCGCGCACATTGTCCATATCATATTCACCGACAAAGTAGTTGTCAACAATTTCCTGCATCTCTTCCAGTGAATCATACACTTCCGTCAGCGAATTGTCAGGACGCGCGATATCATATACTACCAGCCCAGTCACAAGGCTGCATGTCACAGCCGTCATGACACCCACAGCGACTGCACGCTGCAGGGATACCGAATGTTTCATAACTTGCTCCTTTCTGTCCGGGATGGCATCTGTGCCGCCGGACACACTACAAAAAGAATACCGCAGGACCAAGCCTGCGGCAACTGTTTTTTTCAAGTTCACAAAAATATCGATTTCCGGTCACAAAAGCACGGACAGCGAACTGAGAATCATGAGCAACGCCATCGCAAGTGCAACAATCGCGACCACACGTTTTGTGGTTGTAGGTTTCATCAATCGGTTCAACTCCTGAGATTACGGCTGAATGCGTCCTTCTTCGCGCGAAGCCAGATACTTGCGCACCATGAGAGCCACCTTAAAGACGATTGCATGATCAAATTCGCGCAGATCCAGACCAGTCAATTTTTTGATCTTTTCCAGGCGATAGACCAGTGTATTTCTGTGGACGAACAGCTTGCGCGACGTCTCGGACACGTTCAAATTGTTTTCAAAGAATTTCTGAATGGTAAACAGGGTTTCCTGATCGAGGGCATCAATCGATCCCTTTTTAAAGATTTCGCTGAGGAACATCTCACATAGCGTGGTGGGCAACTGATAAATCAATCGACCCAAACCCAGGTTTTCATAATTGACGATGGTCTTTTCATCCTCAAAGACCATACCGACTTCCAATGCCACCTGTGCTTCTTTATACGACTTGGCGATGTCCTTGAGCTGCATGGATACGGTACCGATACCGATGAGGCATTTGATCTGAATTTCATTGTCCAGCGTCTCTTCTACGCCCTTTGCAATTTTGTACAGCTCTTTGACGTCGGTTGTCGCCTTGACTTCCTTGACCAGCACGATATCCGTTTCATTGATGTGCAGGACAAAATCTTTCTGTTTATCCGGGAACAGACCCTGAATGACGTCGAGTGCGGCCACATCTGCATGCTCTTCCTGGCGGATCAGGAAGACTGCACGGGGCGTATCGCCTTCAAAATGCAGCTCACGCGATTTGATATAGATATCACCCGGCAGGATGTTATCCATAATAATATTTTTGACGAAGGTTGCCTTGTCATGTTTTTCGTCATACAATGTCTTGATATTGCTGATTGCTATGGTTGCCATCGCGCAGATGCTGCGGGCATTTTCGTCCTCGCCGTGCACAAAAACCGCATATTCAAAACGGGTCGCGCGGTCTGCTACCGGGCGATACGTATAGCCGCCAAAGCGGATCATGTCGCCCACATAGGACAGCTCTGCCGCCGCATCCTCCCGCATTTCTCCGATGCGCTTGAGATCGGTACAGGCAACAACCGCACCGCTCGCATTGATGATGCCAATGGTACGATCCACAGCTTCCTTCATCTGCAAAATAATCGATTGAAACATTCTTGATGCCATCTTTCCTTCACCCTTCTTTACGTATCACTGATCTGTCCGCGCATTCGTGTCCGCACACGGAATAGAAACATTACCAATCACTCCGCCGTCATGCCATTGATTTCTTCCATTGTAACACAAATCGACAGAAATTTGTACAAATTTTTTTGCGTTTCTTTGTGAATTTTCCCCTATGTAACCGTAGAGGTAAAATTTTCCTATCTTTCAGTCAAAACCGGTGCGCAGCAACGCAATCTCATCCGGTCTGAGCGGTCGCCATTGCCCCGGCTGCAATGCGGGATCGAGAGGAAGAGACCCTTCTGCAACACGCCGAAGCGTCAGAACTGGTGCGCCGCGTGCAGCGAGCATACGCCGTACCTGATGATATTTCCCTTCACATACCGTCACTGCAACATAGGAATGCCCATCGTGCACCGCCCGGATCTCCAGCTTTGCAGGACGGCAGATTGTGCCGTCACGCAGGGTCAATCCAGATACAAATGCATCGATATCCGCCTGTCCAAGCACGCCATCCGTCTCCGCTTCATAGACCTTTTGCACCTGCCGGCGCGGCGAGGTGAGTGCATGTCCGAGTGCACCGTCATCCGTCAGAAGCAACAGTCCGGACGTATCCTTATCCAATCGGCCCACAGGGAACACGCCGCGCGCACGATAGGTCTCCGGCAACAGATCCAGAACGGTTTTTTGTTCCCGGTCTTCCGTTGCGGACAGCACACCGAGCGGCTTATGGAGCATGAGATAGACATGTTCCTCATATCCCACCGGTTCACCACGGAACGTAAGGCGGCAGTGCTCCGGGTCAATTTTGCGCGATGCATCGCGGCATATCTCACCATTCACTGTGACCGCACCATTTTTGGCCGCTGCGACTGCCTGTTTGCGGGAGCACAGCCCCATATTCGCCAGAAGCCTGTCAATGCGTTGAACGGGCATAGCACCGCCTCCCCTCACAGTTTTTCATTATTGTAACACTTTTGTGACATTTGCACAAGAGCCATTTGCAAAATTACAAAAGCAGGCGATCGTTTCCGCCTGCTTTGTGGTTAAAAATAGCAAATATATTGTGTTTTTACGGTCAACTTCCGTCGGATTTGTTCGTCGTATTTGTGGAATCTGTATCCGTTTCCGGATGATCCATCAATCCGCGTGTAAATCCTCCGTCGATTTTCATCGAAGAAATATCACCTGCGACGACATTTCCGCGATAAATCAAAAGCTCTGCAATCACATCTGTGCCGTCTGGATAATTGGTGACGGTATAGGTGACCTGTTTGACACGCTTTCCCTTCAGTTTTTCCAAGTCAAACCCCTGTTTGGCCTGCAAATCGGCATAGGTCTGATACGTTTCATCAAATTCTTCCGGAATAATCACCTCACGGATTGTACAGGAAGAGGCGTCTACCTCCCAGCCGCATGCGCTCAGATAGGCCACGCGCGCCTCATTGGTCAGCGCAAGTGTAGACACGGTTTGTTCCGTTTGCTCCACCTGTTCCGCTGAACCTTCTACCACTTCATCCTGCGCACCCAGCGCTGCCACATCACCTGCCAGCCCTGCTGCCGCTCCGACCGCCAACAGCACTGCCGCCAATGCCGCTGCGCCCAGCACCAACTTCTGTTTTGAAAGCTTTGCCGTTATGATAAACATATGTCCCGCTCCTCGCCGTCTGATGTATCTGGTACAACCTATGCGATCCGACCGTCCGGTATTCCCTCGTGTGTTTGTTTCCCAAAAGAAACGCACAAAAAATCTCTCAGACCATCCGGCTTGAGAGATTTCTCCGCTATACTTTTTGCCCCTCTGCACGCACGCGTGAACAGAATTGAAAAATGTCGCTGCACACAGCAAGCACAGCACGGCTGGTGAGCACATCATGTCCACCCTCGGGATAAAAACGCACATTCTTATCCGGCATATGCAGCAATTTGAACAGTTCATCTGCATTGGACGGACTGCACACACAATCATCCAATGTCTGCAATATCAGCGCCGGGCACATGACGCCCTGAACGCCCCGTTCCCGTGTATCCTGCGCCAGGCGGCGCAATTGATGCCGTCCGCGCGGCTGCTGGAATACACCGAGCATACGTGATTTCAAATCGACTTCAAAAATACGATTCAACTCTTTTCCGCTGCGCAGCTGCGCAGCGGGCGTATTGACAAACACAATGGCTGCCGGGTTCAAGTCAAGCAGGTGTATGAGCAGCATACCGCCGAGCGACAGCCCAATCAGTGCAATCCGCCGATATCGCTTGCGCAGGGCGAGATATTCCATGCGGATGCCATGGATCCAATGTTCCTGATCCACCCGCAGCGTTTCTGTTCCGGAAGGCGTGGTCAGGAATGCATCCATGCCGCTGTCACACAGATGATCGCGTAAAATGACGCCGGACTGATAGCCCGCACCAAAGCCGCTGATAATCAGACAGCAAAAGTCTCGTTTTGTTTCATTCGGCACGTTTGATTTTCCTCCACAAATGTTAAGTCGTATTGCGCACGCTGCGCAAAAAGCGGGATGCGCCCGCCGTCGCAAACCAGCGCGTATCATCCCACGGTTTTTATTGTATCATATACTGCTGTCAATTGAAATGAACAATGCGTGAACAATTCAACAACATTTTGGTTACAAAATGTGCAAAAAGCCTGTATTTCTGCAAATAAATCGGTCAAATTTGTTGTATTTGTTCAAACTCTTCCTATTCCGGCTCACACCCGGTCCGCTGACAGCGGCAAAAAATTTCCTGAGCTGTTTTATAAGGAAAAAAAGATGAGATCATATCGTTTTCCCATATTCTTTATTTACAAATTGCAAAATTTAATATTGCACAATATCGCATCGCAATAATTGTCGCTTTTTTCCATTGAATTTTTCTTTTATTGATATTTATTATAATATTATCATATTATGATAAAAAACAAACTGATCCCTATCTTTATATTTTACCTGTAATTTATGTATCAGCCCCATTTGATCTGACCCATAAAGGAGGGATCCGCTATGAAATCAACCGCTTTTATCCACCGTTTGTCCCTTGTCAGCCTGCTGCTGGTATCCCTGTTGCTGTCCGGCTGTGCAAACACGGATACGCCGGACAATACGGACGATTCCGCCACTGCGGTGCGCTCAGAGGGATATGAGTTCGATGTTTTGGACGCCGGTCAATACGAAACCATCCTGGTGGAGGAAGCGGGCGTCCCGCAGGACCTCGCGCAATGCATCGCGACAGAACACTTCGCCAAATGGGACATCGACACATCCCAGCCCGCCGGCAGCGGCGCATATCAGCTCGTGCGCTATGTCCGCTATACCCATCCCGACGACCTGACGCAATACGGCGTCTGCTCCGGCTTTATCGCGGTGATGACAACGGGAGATTCTCCCGTCTTTGAAGAGGTCACCTACCGGTATACCGCCGTGCCCGCAACCGACGTCTCGTACACCTTTGAACTGGGCGCAAGCTCTGCGGTCATGACCAGCGATACCACCGTTGCCGTCAATACAAACGGCAATATCGTCACCTCATCGGACGGCAAAATCCAGCGGCATGAGGTAGAATGGTACGAAACCGTTGACCTGGATGAGATGCAGCCCAAATAACCCCCATATCCCCATCAAAAAAAGCGTTTCCCTGGGCGGAAACGCTTTTTTCATGCATTATTTTTCCACTTCTGTGATCGCCAGATGCAATTCATCCAACTGCTTCTGATCGACCTCGGACGGGCACGCCGTCATCAATTCCGATGCATTCTGTACCTTGGGGAATGCGATGACGTCGCGGATGGAATCCAATCCGGCCAGCAGCATGCACAGACGATCCAAGCCGTAGGCAAGTCCACCATGCGGGGGCGCACCATATTTGAACGCGGTCAGCAAATGACCAAAGCGTTCCTGTGCGTCTTCATCCGTGAAGCCCAGCGCACGGAACATCCGCGCCTGCGTCTCGGTGGAGTGGATACGGATCGAACCGCCGCCCAATTCACAGCCGTTCAAAATAATATCATATGCTTTCGCGCGAACCTTTGCCGGATCGCTCTCCAGGATATCCAGATCTTCATCCATCGGCGCCGTGAATGGGTGATGCTTGGCAACATAACGGTCTTCTTCTTCGCTGTATTCAAACTGCGGGAATTCGACAACCCACAGCAGCTTATAGTCATTCGGATCGATGACATCCAGCCGTTTTGCCAATTCACAGCGCAACGCGCCCAGTGCTGTGACCGCCGTCTCCCAATCGCTGTCCGCAACGACAAACAGCATATCACCGTCTTTTGCGCCCGCGCGCTCCTTGATGGCCTCGACCTCTTCCTCGGACAGGAATTTTGCAAACGATGAGGTCATCTTGCCGTCGCCTGCAAGTTTCATCCAGGCAAGACCTTTTGCATGATAGGTCTTGACAAAATCCTGCAATTTGTCAATTTCTTTGCGCGGGAACTTGTCCGCCGCGCCGTCAATGTTAATCAGCCGGACTGTACCGCCCGCTTCCACTGCGCCGCGGAATACCTGGAAGGAACAATCCGCTGCAATATCGGAAATGTCCCGAATCTCATAGCCAAAACGCACATCCGGCTTATCGGAGCCATATCGATCCATGGCGTCCTTCCATTTCATGCGCGGCAATGGCAATGGGATATCAACGTTCAATACTTCCTGAAATACGCGCTGAAGGAATCCTTCATTGACGGCAATGACGTCATCCTGCTCGACAAAGGACATTTCCAGGTCAATCTGTGTAAATTCCGGCTGACGGTCTGCACGCAGATCTTCATCACGGAAACAACGGGTGATCTGTACATACCGGTCAACACCGGACAACATCAGCAACTGTTTATATTGCTGCGGGGACTGCGGCAATGCATAGAACTTACCCGGATGCACACGGGAGGGAACCAGATAATCTCGTGCGCCTTCCGGCGTAGACTTTTGAAGCATCGGCGTTTCAATTTCCAAAAATCCCTGCTCATCAAAATAATTGCGGGCAATCTGTGTCACACGATGGCGCAATGCGAGGTTATTCTGCATCGATGGACGGCGCAGATCGAGATATCGATACTTCAGGCGCAACTGGTCGTTGACCTCTTTGTCATCAGAAATTTCAAACGGCGTCGTCTCCGATTTGGATAATACACGGATATCTGTGACAATGATTTCAATCTCACCTGTCGGCATTTTTTTATTGACGGCATGCGCATCGCGGCAAACAACATTGCCCTTGATGGCGAGCACATATTCTGTGCGCACGCCAAAAGCGATATCAAACAACGCTGCATTGACCGACTTATCAAACGTACACTGGACAATACCGGTGCGGTCACGCAGCAGCAAAAACAACACGCCGCCATTGTCACGGGTGCGGTCACACCAGCCATTGACGATGACTTCCCTGCCATCATCCGCTGCGCGCAGCTCGCCGCACCATGCCGTGCGCTTCATGCCGTGAATGGATGTATTCATAAATAACCTCCCCGGAGCGCCATACCCTTTCAGCCGCGCCCCATATCTTATCATACTTTTGTTATGCCATGACCACTGCGGCAATGGCTTGTGCATCCAATGCAGTTTCCATCTGTTCACCGGTCTGCATGTTTTTGACCTTCACCATACCGGCTTCCAGTTCCCCATCACCGATCACAGCAGAAAACCGTGCGCCAATGCGGTCCGCATGTTTCATCTGTGCGCGCAGACCGCGACCGACGAGATCACGTTCCGTGGAAACACCGAGCTGGCGCAGGTCATAGACCAGTTTTTGTACCGGACGATCTGCCGCATCGCCCAGCGGGGCGAGGTACATGTCCACCGCGGGCGGCTCCGGGAACGGTGCGCCAACGGCTTCCATCACCATAATGAGGCGTTCCAAACCGCAGCCGAACCCCATGCCCGGCGTGGGTTGACCGCCCAACTGGGAAATCAAACCGTCATAGCGTCCGCCCCCACAGATCGTACCCTGTGCGCCGATGCTGCCGGATACAAATTCAAATACGGTCTTTGTATAATAATCCAGACCACGGACAATGCCTGTATCAATTTCATAGCGAATGCCCATGTCATCCAGATAGGACTTGACTTTCTCAAAGTGTTCCCGGCAATCGTCACACAGATAATCCAATGCGATCGGGGCGCCTTCCGCAACTTTTTTACAGGAATCATGCTTACAATCGAGAATTCGCATCGGATTGCGGTCCAGACGGTCCAGGCAGTCTTCACACAACTGATCTTTCCGTGCTTCCAGATATTCCTTCAACGCCGCATAATAGGTCGGACGGCATGTCGGACATCCAATCGAATTGATATGCACGAGAACTTCTGTAATGCCGAGACGCTTGAGTGCAGTATCTGCAAGTGAAATAATCTCCGCATCGGTTGCCGGCGTCGGTGCGCCAAACACTTCTACGCCAAACTGATGATGCTCACGCAAACGCCCCTTCTGGACGTTCTCATAACGGTAGTTCGGAACAATATAATAGCCTTTAAACGGCAAGCCCTTTGCATACAGGGAATTTTCCAGATATGCGCGGACCGTAGAGGCTGTTCCTTCCGGGCGCAACGTAACGGAACGTCCGCCCTTATCATTGAAGGTATACATTTCCTTTTGTACGACATCGGTTGTGTCGCCGATGCCGCGATTGAACAGTTCCGTATGTTCAAAATTCGGGAAACGGATCTCTTCAAATCCGTACTGCATTGCAATGGTACGCAATACGCCTTCTACATAATGCCATTTATATACTTCAGACGGTACAATATCCTTTGTACCTTTGGGGGCTTTGATAAGCTCTGCCATAAACTTGATGATTCCTTTCGTCCTTTATGTTTCCGCTGCGAACAAAACGCACACGACGAAAATCAGGCGGTTGGAAACCGCCTGATTTTGTTTGATGGTTATCTCTTCGGCTTGGGATTCACGATGTCGCGCCAATCGAGGTCGCCGCGATCCAAACCGAGAACCAGCATTTCCGCGGTGGCCACATTCGTCGCAATCGGGATATTATGCATATCGCACAACCGCACGAGCGAGTGAAGATCAGGCTCGTATTCGGTATTGGAGTTGGGGTCGCGGAAAAACAGCACCATGTCGATCTCATTGTACGACACGCGGGCGCTGATCTGCTGCTCGCCGCCCTGCATCCCCGCCAGATATTTTTCAATGTTCAATCCAGTCGCCTCCGCGACCAGTTTACCGGTTGTGCCGGTGGCGCACAGCCGATGCTTGGATAAAATGCCACAGTATGCCATACAAAACTGAACCATCAGTTCCTTCTTCTTGTCATGAGCGATCAATGCGATGTTCACGACTCAGACACCTTCTTTCCTAAACAATGCGATTCCCATTCTATAGATAATACATGAAATAATGCTCAATTTTCCCGCATCACAGGCGCATGAGCGGAACGGTCTCGCCCTCCAGGCGCCGCGCAATGTTACGATAAGCATTGGCCGCACTGCGCGCCTTTTCCGACGAAATCGGCACGCCCTTCCCGGCGCTCACAGATACCTCTTCATCCTCCGGGACAATGCCCAACAGGCACAGACCGGTGGTATCCATCGCATCGTCCACGGTACCGATGGCGCCGCGGCGAATCAGGCGGCGGCGAATGCGGTTGACAACAAGGCGCACTGTGGGCACATGGTCATCCTCCAGCATACGCGCCATGCGTTCCGCGCCGCGCAGGCTGCCCTCGCCGCCGCAGGTGATGACAATCGCCTCACTCGCAACTGCGGCAAATGCATGGAATTCCTCCGCCAATCCGGCGGGACCATCGATCAGGATGTAATCAAAGCCGACGTCCTGCGCCTGCCCCACGAGCCTGCGCATACCATCTGCTGTGAGTTTACCGGACGAAAGCGGTTCCGCCGGTGCGGTCAGCAGGAAAAGCTGTTCGAGCGAAGGATGACGCGCTGCCGCTTCCATCAGCGGGATCATGCCGGAAGCCACATCGGCAAAGCTGAATACCACGCGGTCACTCATACCGAGCACGATATCCAGATTGCGCAGACCGGAATCCCCATCGATCACGAGAACCTGGCGTTCCCGCGCCGCGAGCGCAGCGCCGAGCCCGGCTGCCAGCGAGGTTTTCCCTGTACCTCCCTTGCCGGATGCAATGATAATGATCTTCGTCATAACTCCTCCTGCCAGTTAAAAAAATTATATACCAATTACCAGTTTTACACAAGTGTTTCCGTTATCTTTTTTCACATTCGTTACAAATAAAACAGAATGAAAGGGGAAAAATCCGTCAGAGTGCTTCAAATATACACATCCGTCAGGCAATGACGTCATAATTCCCCGCATCGCCGGTGGTCGTATCGGATCCACTGGTCGAATAGAAATAGGCATTGTAAATATCGCGCACAACCGGTGCGACATTGTTGCCTGAATCGCCGCCTTCTATGACGACACAAACGGCAATCTGCGGATCGTCATATGGCGCATAGGAGATAAATATGCCGTTATCCTGCTCCGTACCGGTCACCTGCGCAGTACCGGACTTACCTGCAACCTTGATCGGATAATTCTGGAATACGCTCGCGGCCGTGCCGTCCTCACCGGTTACCTTTGCCATGCCTTCATGTACCAATTCCCACGTGCTTTCTTCCGCCTCAATGGTACTGCGCACGCTGCTCTCCTTGGTATAAACGGTCTCTGAATAGTCATATGTCTTGACCGAGCGAAGCAGATGCGCCTCATACTGTGTGCCGTTCGTTGCGATCGCTGCACAGTAATTTGCCAATTGCAGCGGTGTAAAAGCGTTGTCGCCCTGACCGATGGCCGCCTGAATGGTATCGCCACCTGACCAATCGCGCAGCGATGGATCATTTTCCTGTGCGGCAGCGCGGGCAGTCGGCCCTGCAACGCGACCTTTCCGTTCACCCGAAAGTTCCAGACCTGTATACTCGCCGAAGCCGAATTGCTTGGCATAGCTCTCCAGCTTATCGCCGCCGAGCAATCGTCCTGTTTCAAAGAAGAAATAGTTACACGAATCCTGAATGGCTTCGGTCACATCTTCCCAACCATGCCCGCTGCCGGTAGACGAATAAATCCAGCAGCGCGGATGATAGCCCTGGAAATAGGTGTACACACCCTCATCGTAAATCTGGGTATTCTCATCGATGACGCCTTCTTCCAGCCCTGCAATCGCCGTACAGATTTTATACGTCGAGCCGGGTGCATAGATACCCGCAATCGAACGATTGAGCAGCGGGGTCAGTTCATCCTGACTCAATTCGTTATAATCCTCGTTGAATGTTTCCAAATTATACGTCGGATAGTTTGCCAGCGCAAGGATTTCGCCGTTTGTGACGTCAATAACGACCGCTGCGCCGCCGCGCGCGCCACTGATGCTGTTGCACTGGTTGGCGAGGGATTCCTCCGCCACCTGTTGCAGGTTGATGTCCAGCGTCAGCTCCACATTGTTGCCCGACTGTGCCTCCACGGTTTCCCGTTCACTGACCACATTGCCGCGCGAGTCCGTTTCAATGGTGCGTTCACCGTCTGTACCGCGCAAGTATTCCTCAAACGCCTGTTCTGCACCAGTCTTGCCGACCTTTGCATTCATCGAATACCCCTGTTCCTGGTATTCATCCCAATCTTCCGCAAAAATCGGACCGACATAGCCGAGAATATTCGCAGCATATTCCGTCTGGACATCGCGCTCCGCGCGTGTATCGACCTCAACGCCGGGATATGCCTCGTGCTGTTCACTGATCTTTGCAACCAGATCCATTGAAATGTTGCTGGCAAGGCTGAACGCATTGTACATGGAAAACTGTTCCTGATCCATCTGATAGCGCACACCTGCAATTTTACGTGCATCTGTCATGCTGGTCTGATCGGAGATCTCATATTTTTCGCACAATGCCTCCATCACAGCCTCTGCACTCATATCGGTATCCCAGCCCTCATTTTCACAAAATTTCTGCATGCTGGTATAATCAGACGAATCCGAATCCTTGGTATAGCTGTATGCGCCATACTGTCCGGAAGAAATCGGCAGCGTATCATTCAATTCCGCCTCTTCATCCGCTTCGATCATATTCACCAATTCCAGGATCGTTTCATTCTGTCCGTCTTTTTCCCAAAATGCATAGGTAATGCGCAGACCATACACCGTGGTATTTGTTACCAGCGTCTCACCATTGCGGTCGAGAATATCGCCGCGGGAAGCGGCAGAGGTGCTGGTATATGTGAACAGGTGCTTCGCCTCATCCGCATATTCGTCACCATGGATGATCTGGAGGGAAAACAGGTTTGCCGCAACGACCAGCCCGCAGACCAGCCCTCCGCCGACCAATACGGTCAAGCGATGCATCTGCTGTTTTTTGTGAAGATCCATTGCTCTCTCCTTCCGTCAGATATCCGGCGGCAATACGACCGCCTTGGGCTTTTTTCTGCCGCTGATCCTGCGCACGATCATCGATACCAATGGGCTGAGCACCACGACAAGCAGTATCTGCAACGCCATATCGCGCAGAAAGGCGACAATGCCGGTATTCATGAACTGAAAATAAAACAGATACCGCAGTACGGCGAGCAGCGCGATGGTGCATATCGAACCCAACATCGTGCCGCGTATTTCCCGACCGACAAAATATGTGCGAAAATAACCGCAGGCAATGCCGCAAATCATATAATAGAGCGGATACATGCCCTCAATGCCCACACTGGAAACGTCATAAAGCACGCCCGCGGCAAACCCGCACGCGAGCCCTGCGCCCGATCCCATCTCAATGCCGGCCGCAGCCACGATCAACGGCAGCAGGTCAATGTGTACACTGAAAATAGAAATGTGCAGCCCCAGGCTGGTCTGCAACACATAGACCAGGGCGAGCAGTAAAATACAAAGCACCGTGCGAAGGCTGACAGACAGTTTTTGATTCATGCCGCGGCCCTCCTTATTCGCCGGAGACTGTCGTCTCTGTGATGATATACACGCGCGTGAGCGATGAAATATCAACCAATGGTTCAATAATCGCATAATTGGACATGCCGTCGCTCTCCGTCTGGATGCTCTCGATGGTACCGATGCCCAACCCCTTTGGAAACAGACCGCCTGAACCGGAGGTCTGTACGGAATCGCCCACGACAACATCTGCATTGCGGCTGAGATAACTGACCTTCAATTTGCCTTCCGTCATCAGCTGATAATCACCTTGTGCAACCGCAATTTCACCTGTGCGCACAATCCGTGCCCCGGCAGACATATTGCTGTCCAAAATGGTTGTAACCTGCGCGGAATGTTCGGTCAAGCTGCTGATATAGCCGACCATGCCCTGCGCAGTCACAACACTGTCGGATATCTCCAATCCATCTGCACTGCCTGCGTCAATGGTCAATACACTGGACCATTCGTCCAAAGCGCGTCCGATCACCTCCGCAGTGGCATAGGTGAACGACGTATTGCGTTCCGCAACGCCTAACATCTCGCGCAGATCTTCGTTTTCATCGACCGCAGCCTGTGCCTCCTCCAACTGGCGGGTCAGGTCTGTTACCTGCTGTTGGAGCGATTCATTTTCTGCCACCAACTCGTCATATTTGAAATATTTATTGTATGTATCTGCCACATACACAGCGGCATGTGTGATGGCACGCTGTGCCGGCAGCAGTGCTGTGCCGACTGCACGTGTCACGACGCTGCTCTCTCCGGACACACCGGTATAGATCGACAGCGCCACACAGACAACTGCCCCCATCATTGCCACAGGAAACCATCTGGCATGGACAATTTTCTTCCAGATTTTTCGCAAGTCCACTCAACCTTTCTGCGTTTTTCCATTGATATCGCCGCACACCTGTCGCAGCATTTCGCTGAGCAGGCACAGGGGAAGCCCCATTACACCGTAATAATCCCCGCATATGCCGGAGATAAACACGCCGCCTGCACCCTGAATCCCATAAGCGCCCGCCTTATCCAACGGTTCACCCGAAGCGGCATAGACCTCCGCTTCTCCATGATGCAATGTGCGAAACGTCACATCCGTGACGGATACCTCGGAACACTCCCTGTCTGCGGTTTTGACACAGACCGCCGTCATCACCTGATGCGTCCGCCCGGACAACATCCGAAGCATACGCACAGCATCGGATTCATCTTCGGGTTTCCCTAATATGACGTCATCACACACGACGATGGTATCCGCCGCAATGACCAGCGCATTGCGTCCTGCCTGTGCAAACACGGCACGTGCCTTGCGCTGCGCGAGCCTCTGTACATTTTCTTTTGGTGTGCAGTCCGGCGACAAACTCTCATCCACATCTGCCGGGCAAATGTCAAATTGCGGCACAAGCCGCGCCAACAACTCACGTCTGCGCGGCGACTGTGATGCCAATATAATCGGATGATACTGTGGTATCATCATGTTCCTCCTTTATCGTCCGGTTGAACCAAAACCGCCTGTACCGCGTGCCGTTTGACCCAATACCGGCACGTCCTCCGCCGCAAACGGCACAACAGGCAGGATACACAATTGTGCAATGCGTTCGCCCGGCTCTATCGTATATGCCATATCGGACAAATTGACCAGCCCGACACACACTTCACCGCGGTAATCGCTGTCGATCACACCAACCCCGTTGGACAGCGTCAATCCATGCCGGACGCCCAGTCCGCTCCGCGCAAACACAAACGCGCCATAGCCTGTATCCGGCAATTCCACGGCCAATCCGGTCGGGATCACGACACGCCCCATCGGCGGTACGGTGACCGCCTGATCGATATTGGCGCACAGATCCGCACCGGCTGCCCCTTCTGTTGCGCGCTGCGGCAATGCGGGCACCTGCCCCTGCGGCGATGCAATGCGTCGGAATTTTACGGTTATCATCTGTTATTATTCCACTCCTCTGCGGTATAATCCCCGCGTGGGCTGTATGCCAAATGCCGGCGTTTTGCCCGCCAGCACCGCGCGTGCGATGCCCGCGACCTGAGTCGGGGATTCATCGGTAAACAGCAGCCGTGCATGCGTGATGCCGACTTGCCGGTATTCGTCCTGTTCCAAAAACAACGGCTGTGAATTGTACAAGCTGGTGCGGCAATGTTCTTCGCGGAATACAGGGAATTTTGCACCGCGCCGGTCGGTCAGATAATATGCGCCGCCGGAACATTTGCCTGTTCCATCACGGTTACATCCGCCGTCACGTCCTGCGATCATACAGTTTTCCGTCAGCATGAGCGGCAGCCTGCCGCACACGATCAATTCGGTTTCCAATGGTTTTTTCATGTCGCGCACCTGCGACAGCCGCAATTCAAACGACAGCGTCTGCCGCACAACGCCCATGCCGCGCAACACATCCAGTGCAACGGAATTAAATGCATTCAGCCCAAAATCACCGATCACCTGCAAACCGAGCGCACGCACGGGATCAATCTGTCCGATGGTGCCGCACAGCGCCGCTGTACAGCCCATATCCCTGCACAATTTCAGTTGTTCCAATACCGATTCCTGTTCCCTGTCCCACACAATGCGCGGCAGGACAGGCACAAGTACACAGCCGTGCGCCAACAACTGCGACACCCGCGCACGGTGCGCCGCCATTTCACCCACTGGTACATAATATGCCTGAATTGGCAACTGGGTCAGCGCATCCGTGAGCTGCGCAAGCGTGCGCACCTGCACGGTATAGCCCGAAAATCCAGCCTGCACACTCGATATCTGCATGGTATATGCTGTCTCGCGCACAGCAGGCATCGCTGTGCGCCTCTCTTCCAATGCGGTGAGCGCCTGCCGGCGCAGATCGTTGACCGTCTTTGCCGCAATGCGCAAACCGCTGTCCAGTGCAATCCGAATATCCCGCACATCAAAGATTGTGCCGCCTGTCTTTCGCAGGGATTTTTCAATATCATCCCGTGCAGTCTCCCGCTTGTGCGCGCGTTCAGGCATGTCCGCCGTGACGGTCACGGCATGTAGCCCGTCATCGGCGCACAATGTGACAGGCATGCCGTCATGCGCGGAAAAGTCAAAGGATACCGCCGCACAGGGGCGTTCCTGCCCCGCGGCAAACGTTCGCGCCGCCGCATCATACAGTGGCGCAAGATCTGTTTCCGGCGTCGGCGCACGCATACCAAACATCGACGGACCAATCCGGTCATCCAGATAGCCCTGGGTAAAGCCATCGCGGGAAAATACCTTTGCCAGCGTGTCCATCTCTTCCCGCGTCGGCGCACGGTCTTCGTTCAGTACTGCCGCATAGATTTTCGTGACAATGGCAACATATTCCGGACGTTTCATGCGCCCCTCGATTTTGAGGGAAGATACCCCCGCCTCACACAAGGCGCGCAGGCGAGGCAGCAGGCACAGATCTTTCAAGCTCATCGGATAGCTGTTTTTCCTGCCATATGGCAGCCGGCATGGTTGTGCGCACATGCCCCGATTTCCACTGCGCCGGCCAATGACAGCAGACAGTTCGCATTGACCGGAATAGCACATACACAGTGCGCCGTGAACAAATACTTCGGTTTCCACGCCGGCATGCGCGGTGATAGATCGAATTTCTTCCAGGGGCAGCTCGCGCGACAGTACGACGCGTGAAAAGCCCAACGCCCTGGCGGCTCGTGCACCCGCCAGTGAATGCACCGTCATTTGCGTCGAAGCATGCAGCACTGCGTCGGGAAACTGTTCCCGGATCCATCGCGCCGCACCCAGATCCTGTACAATGAGCGCATCTGCGCCCGATTGCAACAGCAAGCGGACATCGCGCAGCAATACGGGGATCTCACGGTCGGATACCAATGTATTGACTGTGACATTGGTCTTCACACCGCGCAGGCGGCAATATGCCAACGCCTGCCGCATCTCATCCGCAGTGAAATTTTTTGCGCCGCGCCGCGCGTTAAATGTGCCAAAGCCCAGATAAACTGCCGTCGCACCGTTCTGTACAGCAGCCCGCACGGCGTCCATCGAGCCTGCCGGGGCAAGCAATTCCGGTCGTTGTCTCTGCATCACTTGAGCAGACGCGCCAGACGGGAGCGCAGGTCATTGAGCTGGCGCTCCGTAGACGCCAGTTCCTTCTCCAGCTCCTCAATGCGGCGCTGCATTTTATCGCATGCCGACGCCTTTTCACGCACATCACGCAATTCGCGCTCCGTGCGCTCGGCATGTTCAAGGTCGTCCCGATGGCGGTTATCTGCATCCATCAACTGGCGTTCCAGCTCACTGACACGGCGAGTACGCGCTTCCGCCTCGCCTTGCGCCGCCTGCATGCGTTTCTCTGTTTCGCTCAGTTTGTCCTCCAACTCAACAATGCGCCCCTTGTCCTTTTCAGCGGCTTGCACCTGCGCTTCCAATTCCACAATGCGGTTCTTGAATTGGTGGATCGCTGCCATTTCCTTCTCATGATCCTGCGCTCTTTGTTCGAGGCTGCTGATTTCCTCGTGCGCATCCGACAACTCCTGCGTCAGATTTTTGTTTTCCGCCAGATACCCGGAAATCTGTGTGCGCAGGTTTTCTGCGCCCCGCACAGCCTGTACATAATTGTCTGCCATATCGCAGGCGGTCAGCGTGAGCGCCTGCATCATATTCGCGCCGTTTTCCCGAGCCTTGCACACGCGGTCATCCACCAGCGCGGCAATCTTCTTCATATATTCTTCGTCCTGCTCGCCGGTCATGGTAAACCGATTGCCTGCAATGACGACTTCGACCCTGTTTTTCATGAATCCCTGCCTCCAGTTATCCGCTCTCATAACCGCTGCTATGGGCGGATTTCTTCATACATGGGTATTATATCACAGTCTATGCTGTTTTGTTAACAGTTTGTTGCACAAATCGCACTTTTTTTGCACTGAATGCGCAACAATGGCAGACGATGCGGTCACTCTGTATATCCTGCACAGAAAAACAAACAGAAAAGAAATTGTATCCGGCGCTTTTTCATGCTAAAATGAAAAAACAAAACAAAGTCCCGCCGCTGTTGCGGCTCAAAAGGAGATCCCACCCTCATGATGAATTTGATCCAGGTGCGCCGTATCGTGGTCAAGGTCGGCACCTCGACGCTCACCTATCCCACTGGAAAGTTGAACATCCGCGGCATTGAACGCCTTGTCCGCTGCCTTGCGGATCTGCACAACCGCGGTTACGATATGATGCTTGTCTCATCCGGCGCAATTGGCGTCGGCGCATCCAAGCTCCGCTTATCGGAACGTCCCACGACGCTGCGCATGAAACAGGCGGCTGCTGCCGTCGGTCAATGTGAGCTGATGCATGTATATGACAAAATTTTTGCGGAATATGGCATCTCTACCGCTCAAATTCTGCTTACCACGGACGACACGGAAGATGAACGCCGCCGTCTCAATGTACACAATACGCTTGATGCACTGTTTGAAACCCGTTCGCTGCCGATTGTCAATGAAAACGATACCGTCGCCGTCGAAGAAATTGAATTCGGTGACAACGATCGTCTCGCTGCCGTGGTCGCCCGTGTTTCCCAGGCCGATTTGCTGGTCATTCTGACCGATATGGACGGTCTGTTCGATGACGATCCGCGCGAAAACCCGGAAGCGCGTCTCATCCCTGTCGTTCACAAAATCACCGATGACCTGCGTCAAATGGCAGGCGGCGCCGGCACGGAAAACGGTACCGGCGGCATGGTTGCCAAGTTGGGCGCCGCAGAACTGTGTATGCAACGCGGCATCCCGATGTTCGTCATCAACGGCGCAAAACCGGAATTACTCTATGAAATCACGCAGGGGCGGCTCGCCGGAACGCTGTTTCTTCCGCCGGAATCCCCTGCCAACAACTGAGAAAGGATGATATCATGATCTCTGTACTCGACACCTGCCGCCGTGCCGCCGCCGTCAAACATCAGATCGGCGCGCTCGGGACGGATGAAAAAAACCGTGTCCTGCTGGCAATTGCCGATGCATTGCAGGCACATCGCGCAGATATCAAAGCCGCCAATGCGCTGGACATCGAAGCCGGGCGGAAAAATGGTTTGAACGCCGGTCTGATTGACCGTCTCACGCTGGGTGACGACCGCATTGACGGCGTCGCCGAAGGCTGCCGCCAGGTTGCCGCATTGCCGGATCCTGTGGGCGAAGTGACGGAAATGAAGGTCACGCCAGGCGGTTTGAAAATCGGCAAAAAACGCGTGCCCATGGGTGTGATCGGCATCATCTATGAATCCCGCCCCAATGTCACCGTGGATGCGGCTGCACTTTGTTTCAAAGCAGGTTCTGCCTGTGTGCTGCGCGGCGGCAAGGAAGCGTTCCGTTCCAATCAGTGCCTGATGAACATCATGCGCGACGCCGTTGCATCCTGCGGTCTGTCACCGGATATCCTGAACCTGGTCGAAGACACCACGCATGAAGGCGCAAACGTCATGATGCAGGCAAACGGTTTGATTGACGTGCTCATCCCGCGCGGCAGCGGGCGCCTGATTCAGGCAGTCGTGCACAATGCCACCGTCCCGGTGATTGAAACCGGCGTCGGCAACTGCCACATTTATATCGATGCGAGCGCAGACCTCGACATGGCGGCAAATATCCTCGAAAATGCCAAGTGCCAGCGTGTCTCTGTGTGCAATGCAGCGGAAAGCCTGCTCGTACACCGCGACATTGCACAGGCATTCCTTCCGCTGGCAAAACAGCGCCTGGACGCCCACAATGTCATCTGGCACGGCTGTCCGCAAACCTGTGCCATCCTGCCCGGCATTACCCCTGCCACGGATGCAGACTATGGCACAGAATATCTCGACTATGAAATTTCCTGTAAAATTGTGGATTCCGTCGATGAAGCCATCCGTCACATCAATCAATACAACACCGGACACTCTGAGAGCATTGTCACACATGACTACTTTGCGGCACAGAAATTCCTCGACCGCGTCGACGCCGCAGCGGTATATGTCAACGCCTCCACCCGTTTCACCGATGGCGGTGAATTCGGTTTCGGCGCCGAAATCGGTATCTCCACCCAAAAATTGCATGCGCGCGGTCCGATGGGATTGAAAGAGCTGACATCCACCAAATATATTATCTACGGAGAAGGACAAATCCGCTGACTCGCATTTCTATACACATGAAAGGAGACTCTTGTCATGGAACGCGAATTCAAATGGCAAATTGCCGATCCTTCCGACTTCGACCGCATTGCCCAAAGCGACACCGTCAAACCACTCGTGCAATCCACCGGTACAACGGAGATGGAAGCAATTTATTATGACACCTTCGACGGACAGATTGCAAAAGCGCGCGGCGGCCTGCGCCTGCGCCGTGAAGACGGTGAATGTGTCGTCTGTCTCAAGCTCTCTCCGCAGGAGGGCTTTGACGGGGCGTTCAAAGCACGTGAAGAATATGAATGCTACGCACCGGACGTGCGCAGCGGTATGCTCAATTTGCCGTCAGTCGGTGCGCCGCAGGAATTTTGCGACGAAATTCTCAAATCCGATCTTGTGGAACTTGGACGCACAATTTTTACGCGCCGCACATTCCTGCTTGCCTTTCAGGGCTGCACGTGTGAACTGGCGTTCGACACCGGAAAAATCACACATCGCGGTCGCGTCCGTCCAATCTGCGAGATGGAGTTGGAACTGAAGAGCGGCAATGAAGACGATTTCAATACGCTCGCCCTCGACTTGCAGAAAAAATTCTCCCTCCAGCCTGAACCGCTCACCAAGCTGATGCGTATGCTCAAACTGTAAACCCAAATGGAAACCTCCCGTATGCGCGATGATGCGTGCGGGAGGTTTGTTTATGCGGCGATTCTGTTCACTTTGCGTCCGATACCGCATCGTCTGCTGCGCGGTCTTCGATGCACTTTTTGATATACGGCTCAATTTGGTCAATATCCATGCCGAGTGCCACTGCCAGTTCGCCATACAGCAGCTTCTCCGCACGCTTCATATACTGTTGGTCAACCTGTCCCATATAGCGCCCTGCCTTGATTGCGCCTTCATTTTTCAGGTAAACGCTTTTGATCAACCGGATCAGATCGTCATTTTTATGTGTGTTCAGGCAGGCGCGATAGCGCTCGCTCAACAGCTTCCCATCACATCCGCCACATACGTCATGCGGGATGTCCGGAATGCGCACAATCAATGCCTGTGCCTGTTCCTTTGTCATGACCGGACGCATAAACAATTTGGTATCGACAGGTGTATAAATGGTCTCCGTATCGAAGACGGGATCGAGTGTATAATACTGCGTGCTATCCTTTGGGTTTCCATCCAGCGTTCCGACACGCTGTACACGGCAGACGCCTGTACTTGCATACATAATCAAATCTCCAGCCTGATACATATCTGAATTCCTCCTCTGCACATCCGGCTGATCTATTCCATTGTATATATTGTAACATTTTTCCATTGACATATGTAAGCGATTTTTTTAAAATTTTTGCCGAATTTCATGTAAACATGCCATTTCCCCATGCGCTTCATGACGAAATGGAAGGAACACGCAAAAACGCCTGCGATTTCAAACAACCGCAGGCGTCTCTGTCTGTATGAAATTATGCCTCTTGGTTTTCAATCCGCGGCACAGGATCTTCCCACCGCGCCGCGCACAACAGCCACCACATGCACGGCGGGATTGACTCGCCGCGTTACTTCAGGACATCCTCAATTGCTTTCTTGAGTTCTGACTTGTCACGCAGACCGATCAACCGGTTGACTTCTTTGCCATGTACAAAGAGAACGACCGTGGGGATTGACATGACTTTATGCATGAACGCAAGATTCGGCTGATCGTCGATATCAATCTTTCCCACGCAGAGCTTTCCACGGTATTCCTGTTCCAGCTCGTCAATCACAGGCGCAAGCATGCGGCATGGACCACACCAATCCGCCCAAAAGTCAACCAAAACCGGAACTGACGCATTCCGTACTTCCTGCTCAAACGTTTGCTCTGTAATATGTATAATAGACATTGTACCAATCTTCCTTCCTAAAAACGCATGTGTCTCGGCAGTTGTGCACATTGGAAAGCCGCCGCAAATACGTTATAATAATACATAGATATTATACCCTGTTTTTTATCAAAAGGGAATTCTTTTTTTGTGAAAAACAGAAATTTTTTCCGGTTTTTGCGGATGAATCTTCTCCCACGCCGGATGAAAGGCAGATAGATATATGACAGATTTTTTGCATCCGATGATGGATGCGCACGCGCTGCGTCAATGCAGTGCGCTTGCGCTCGCACATATGGGCGACAACGTATATGAACTGATGACGCGCGGTTGGCTGATTGCCTCCGGTCTGGTCACAAGCCGCAACCTTCATCGTGAAACCATCCGGCTGGTCTGTGCCGGCGCACAGGCCGCAGGCGCCCATGCCATTGCGCCGATGCTGACGGAAGATGAACAGGCAATTTTCCGCCACGGACGCAATGCCAAACCCAAATCCGTGCCCAAGTCATCTTCTCCCGCAGAATATGCACTGGCCACCGCAGTGGAATCGCTGTTCGGCTGGCTGTATCTGCGCGGACAATATGACCGCCTGAATGAATTGTTCGCCGTCATTCTCCCGGCCGCACAACAGTGGGCAGCGCAACAATAAAATCGGGGGATGCTGTCCCATCGGACCGCACCCCCTCGTCCCCTATCAGCGTTATCCTTCGGAAGAATTGTTTTTGTTCCGGCTGTTCTGCTGATTTTTGTTCTGCGTCTGATTCGTCTGTTTCTGATTATTCTGCTGATTTTGCTGCTGATTTTGTTTCTGGTTCTGATTTCTATTCTGGTTGTGGGACATTGTAATCACCTCTTTTCGCAGCTTAGTATGAACGCCTCAGATGTTTTTTATACCGTACTTATATGGAAAATCGACTGTTGCAAACCATCTGCCGGTTTGATATAATTAGATGTTGGAATTCTATTTTTTTATAAATAAATTTGATCATCTGATAGTATATGGAGGTACGATCCAATGTCTGGACATTCAAAATGGAACAATATCGCCAAGCGAAAAGGGGCAAATGACGCCAAAAAAGCGGCTATTTTTACCAAAATTGGTCGTAAAATGGCGGTTGCAATCAAGGAAGGCGGTTCCGCTAATCCGGATAACAATGCAAAACTACGTGACTGTATCGCCGAAGCAAAGGCAAACAACGTCCCCAATGACAACATCAAGCGTATGCTCGACCGCGGCAATACCAGCAATGTAAACTATGAAGCCAATACCTATGAAGGCTATGGCGTGGGCGGCATCGCAGTCATCTGTGAGACACTGACGGACAACCGCAACCGCACTGTCGCAGATGTCCGCCATTACTTTGACAAGTTCGGTGCAGGACTCGGCAATGCCGGTTGTGTCTCCTGGCAGTTTGAACAGAAAGGCGTCCTCATCATTGAGCGCGGCGATCTCGATGAAGATGAAACCATGATGACCGCACTGGATGCGGGCGCAGACGATTTCCAGGCAGATGACGATTGTTTCCAAATTTATACTTCTCCGGAGGACTTTTCCACTGTCCGCGAAGCGTTGGAAGCTGTCGGTCTGGAATTCGCGCAGGCGGAAATCCAGATGGTTCCGTCCAATTCCATTACACTGGAAAATCCGGACGACATGGCAAGCATGCGCAAGCTGCTCGATGCGCTCGAAGACAACGACGATGTGCAGCACGTCTGGCACAACTGGGAAAATGAGGACGAATACGAAGGCTGATTGCCATCGTTTCCCCTCCATAACAGATATCCTTCCCCAACCGTGTTCTTTCCCGGTTGGGGAAGGTTTTTTACATAGACAGAACAGACGTTTTCCTGTAAAATAAATGCAGGTGCACAGCATCTATACTGATTTTTTCAAGGGGGACTCCATGTATGCCGCTTTCCATCGTTAAAAATGATATCGCAGCCATGCACATCGATAAACCGCTGTTTGTGCGCATACAGTCATACATCGACGGCCACTACATAGACGCCCTGTCTCCCTGTCAACCGCAAGGGAGCGAAAATCTTCTACAGCTATACGATTTCCTGTCGCCCCCTGTCTCGCGCAGAACACACAGCCATGTGCTCATGTCCGGCACGCCATTTCAACCGTGGCCGGGCGCTCGCTCTTTGGAAGAACTCGTATTCAATTTAGACGAATCATTTTCCCATATGCTGCTGCGTCTGATTGATGAAAAAGGTATGACAGATGTCGAAACGTATAAACGCGCAAACATGGACCGCAAATTGTTTTCCAAAATCCGAAAGGACAATGGTTACAATCCGAGTAAGCCCACTGCGCTTGCGCTTGCGATCGCACTGCGGCTCAATCTGGATGAGACGCGCGATCTTCTCGCCAAGGCAGGCTATGCGCTGTCGCACAGCAGCAAATTTGATGTCATTATCGAATATTTCATCCGGGAGGGTATGTATGACATCGATACGATCAATGAAATGTTATTTGCGTTTGGTCAAAAATTGCTGGGAGATTGAATTCACATTGCTCCCTTCGCTCCGGCGAAGGGAGTTTTTTGATGCGAAAAAATTGATGTCGCTTGTGAAGCGACCTCATAGGCGCGCCGTTATGGTATGCTATGACTACCATAACATATATACAGAAATTCGGTATCTCCGCCCACTGTGCGGGCTCAACATGCATATGGATGGTCTGCATCCGCAGACCGGGTGGGAACAGGGGATTGCGGGGCGAGCCGCGCTGTCTGAACGCCATAAGGGGATGGCAAAAGGATAGCTCGGCCGCCTTTTTGTGCTTTTGTATTCGCAAGCAGCTTGAACCATACGATCCGGATAGAAAAATAGCAATATCAACAGGCATTTGCGCAAATTAAAAATTGCTTTTTTAAAATCAAAGAATAGAGAGGGGAAACAGCAACACCGCTGTCTCCCCTCCGTTATTCCAATGGAACCACCAATTGTCAACCTCGTGTGACGGTTTTGGTCGTCTCAGGCACAGTCCATACAATCGTATCCACAAACTGTTTTGCCCCCTGCATACCGCAAGTCAATTCCCATTCATATAGGATATTGTTTTCCAGTATCAGAATTTTTGCCGTCTGCATATCGTCATCTGCAAAAATATGTACCTGTTTGTCGGCAACCGGCTGATAAACCTCATGCACAATGGCGTCACTGATTTCCATGCCGCCGGTTATGTATTGTTTTCCCGGCGTGTCCAGATAACAGAACATGCTCGCCGATACGGTCATGCCATCCTGTTCGACCTGCGCACAGGTGATATCCACCAGCTTTTCCCGGTCATTATACTGTAGATAAAAATGATCTTCCCCCTCTGGATACTGCACCTCGGCGCTTTTCCGGAGCGTGACATCGAGCAGATCTTCGAGCTGGTCATAGGATTGGAACAATTCTGTGTGCCAGTTATCGTCTGGTTCCGTCGCCTGCATATCATAGCTGTTCCCATCGGACAGGGTGACCGGTTCCTCTGTGGCAGCAGGGAGCGATTCCAGATTTTCTCTCGCCGTTTCGCTCAGTTCAGCACCTGCTAAATTGAGATAAATATCGAGCGTTGTCACGCCGTCGGACGTACTGCTCACCGCTCGAAAATCGTCCTGTTCATAGATGGTCTTTGTACATCCCGTCAGCAACAGCGCACCCAACAGAAGTGTACACCACACAAACGGTTTATTCATATCGGTTCCTCTCCTTTCTGACGAATCGAAATATTTTTTGTTCTATATCATAACTGAAACACCACAAATCTCCATCTCACACAACATGATATAAGAAGCCGTGAAGCCCAGCGCATCGCCCCCAACCGCACGGCAATGTTTGTCCTTCGTCTTACAGCCGGTGAAAGATTGGTTTCATCTTTTCAAATGTACATATCGAAGAAAATCCCATCCGCTTTAATTCTTCTACCGTTTCTTTGATATATGCGCCCAGATGTTCCTGTTTATGCGCATCACTGCCTATTGTAATGACCGTCCCGCCGAGATCTCTATAAAGCCTTACGATTTGTCTCGATGGCGTCAAATCATTCAATCCATATCGATGGCTGGAGGTGTTGATTTCAATGCCTTTTCCATCTTTGATTGCCTGCTTCAAAATCTCGGCTACAAGATCTTTGACATTTTCAAAGGGATAACTCCCAGCCATATCATAACGGGTAATCATATCCAAATGTCCCAACACACTGTATTCTTTATACTTGCGGATCACCTCAAGAATTTCTTCGTAATACTTTCGATTATATTCTCTTTGGGTCTTATTGTTTTGAAAATCCTGTGTCCAGAATTCTTTGTCTTCTACCTGATGACAGGACAAAAGAATAAAATCAAATGGATAGGAATCAAACAACTTTTGATATTGGGGAATGGTATGAACCTGTATACCAAATTCCATACCTTCTCGTATGACAATTTTCCCCGCATATTTGTTTCGCATACGGTTGATTTCGGCATGATATGCAGGATATTTCACATTCATCATTGGAAGCGTTGCTTTTTCTTCCGGATGATATACATCAGATTGATCGATCCAATCTTGTTTTATACCATAATCCACATGATCGGTAAAACAAATTTCTGACAGTCCCATGCCAATGGCATCGCGAATAAGCTGTTCCATTGGATAATCCGAATCATCGCTGTAATAGGTGTGTACATGATAATCTGCGTACATATATATCCCTTCTTCCCTCGCTTCTGTTTGAAATACACTTCCACATGATATGATTATAGTATAGCAATCGCGCATACGCAAAATCAAGAGGAAATAAACAATCGCAAACCCGTCTTCGCAATGCAATTGCCTGCTCCTGTTTTTATGGAAATCGTTCCCTACGGACGCCTTCCGACATCTCCCTGCATTTCAAATCCAATCATGTATCATGTTTGCACAGCGGTACATACTAACCTGGGGTGATAACATGATCAATTCTATTTGGGCCGATACATCTGCGTTCCCGGAATTTGAACCGCTCGCCAGTGACTGCAAAACAGACGTTTTGATTATCGGCGGCGGCATGGCGGGTTTGCTATGCGCCTATCTGCTCAAACAGGCAAATATCGACTGTTTGCTCATCGAAGCAGATCGCATCTGCCATGGCGTATCGAGAAATACAACGGCAAAGCTGACGATACAGCATGGGCTGATCTATGACCGGATGTTGCATCGATTTGGTGTGGAAAAAACCCGCATGTATCTGGAGGCAAACAAGGCTGCACTGATGCAATATCGCAATCTGTGCCGGACGATTGCGTGTGATTTTGAGACAAAAGATTCCTTTGTTTATTCGATCGATCAGCCGAAAAAACTGGAAAAAGAACTGAATGCATTGCATCGCATCGGTTTGCATGCAACATATGCAGATCAGCTTCCCCTGCCGTTTCCCACAGCCGGTGCAGTGTGTTTTCCCAATCAGGCGCAATTCCATCCGTTGAAGTTTGCCGCAGCCATTGCACAGGGGTTGCCGATCTGTGAACGCACAGTTGCCCGTTCCTTCGACGGGCATTCCATTGTGACCAATCGCGGAAAAATCACCGCATCAAAGATCATTGCAACCACACATTTCCCACTTTTTAACCGGCATGGCGCATATTTCCTCAAGCTGTACCAACATCGTTCCTATGTATTGGCATTGACACATGCGCCACAGATCGATGGCATGTATGTGGATGAAGCGAAGACCGGTCTGTCATTCCGCAATTATCACGATATGCTGTTGCTCGGAGGCGGCGGACATCGCACAGGAAAGCAAGGTGGCTGTTGGACGGAACTTGAACGCATTGCACAGACCTACTATCCGCAAGCCCGTGAAACCTGCCGCTGGGCAACTCAGGATTGTATCACATTGGATGATATTCCCTATATCGGACAATATGGTGCAAAAACGCCGGATTTGTATGTGGCAACGGGTTTTAACAAATGGGGTATGACCTCGTCGATGCTGTCTGCCATGTTGTTGTGCGACCTGGTGCAGGGAAAAAAATCAGAATATGGGCCAGTATTTTCACCATCCCGCACAATGCTGCGACCGCAACTGGCACGCAATGTTTTACAATCTACCGTTCATCTGCTCTCCCTTTCCAAACCGCGTTGTCCGCATATGGGCTGTGCGCTTACATGGAATGGTCAGGAACGCTCCTGGGATTGTCCCTGTCATGGTTCGCGTTTTACAGAAGACGGAACACTGTTGGACAACCCCGCAACAGGAAACCTGAAACACAAATAACTGTTGCATAGAAAACCCGGCGGCGAAACAGATGTTTTGCCGCCGGGTTCGCGCTGTCCTTTCCCCATTCCATGACCGATTGCACTTGATGCGGACATGGACCGAACCTCCGGTTGCATTGACATCCGGAAAGCTCCGTACACACCTGCCGCAAACGCTTTTTACATGGATTTGAATAAAAAATAACATGGGTATGGTCGCAAATTCGTTTGCTTTCCTCTATGCTATAGGATAGAATAAAGAAAAATGTATGGATCGAATAAACTTGGAGAGAAAGAGGGAGAGACTGGCATGCCAACGACCTATGCACATTATCGTTTTGGCTGTACGGTATACAACCATCTGCCGAACTGGGAAAAATACCTGATTGACACCTATCGCCCGCTGTATGACATGGGTCTGCATGGACCGGACGTCCTGTTTTATTACCGTCCATTTTTGAACAACCCAGTCCGGACACTGGGCAATACCATGCACAACCAGACGGGACAGGCAGTTTTTACCCAGGCAGGTGAACGCATTTTACAGGAAGTTGATTTCCGTCCGATGCTCGCATTTACATATGGATTTTTGTGTCACTTTGTGCTTGACAGCATGTGTCACGGTTATGTCGCGCAAAAAATCGCACAGAGCGGTATTTCCCATTCGGAAATCGAGGCGGAATTTGACCGTGCGCTCATGGTGCATGATGGATACAATCCTGTGCGCCACTGTGTCACAGGACATCTCAAACCGACACGCGAAATGGCCTCCATACTCAGCCGGTTTTTCCTCGATGTGACACAGGAACAGACCTATGAAGCCATGCGATCGATGGTGCGATATCTGGACCTGTTGACTGCACCGTCGCATCTCAAACGCGGCGCATTATATGCCGTCCTCACAGCGTCCGGCAATGGCGGCATGTGCGACCTCATTGTAAACAAGCAGGCAAATCCCGCCTGCTTCGACAGTACGGAAGAACTGGTGCATCGGTATGTGCGGGCGCAGCCAATCGCTGTCCAGGCAATTTGTTCCTACTTTGATATCATCCACGGAAACGAAACCTATGACGATCTGTTTGACCGCACCTTTGATCCGTCGCCACAGGAGGACATGTATGGATAAACGGCTCACCCGGCTGGAAAAACAATGGATCTTGTATGATGTGGGCAATTCGGCGTTTATCCTGTTGGTCTCCACAATTATGCCGATCTATTTTAATTCTCTCGCAGAGCGGGGTGGATTATCATCGGTACAATACCTCGCCTATTGGGGATATGCATCTTCGATTGCAACGCTGCTGGTTGCGATGAGCGGTCCCGTGTTCGGTACATTCTCTGATATCAAAGGGCTGAAAAAACCCCTGTTTGCCACAGCCATGCTGATCGGCGTATTGGGCTGCGCCGCACTTGGTTTTACGCGGCAATGGCTGTGGTTTTTGATCGTGTTTGTGATCGCCAGATTTGGATATGCCGTCAGTTTGATTTTTTATGATTCCATGCTCACCGATATCACGCAGCCGGACCGCATGGATCGGGTATCCTCGAATGGTTTTGCATGGGGCTATATTGGCAGTTGTATTCCATTTGTATGGAGTCTCGGTGTTGTACTCAGCTCCGAGCATCTCGGCATTTCCATGGAAACCGCGATGGCGTTCGCCTTTCTGCTCACCGCAGCATGGTGGTTTTGCATGACACTGCCGCTGTTGCGCCATTTCCAACAACGATATTATATCAAGCGCCAACCCCATGCCATCCGCATGAGCTTCTCGCGCTTATGGCATACATTGCGCGGCATGAGGCGTCAAAAACAGGTCTTCTTTTTCCTGCTCGCATTCTTTTTCTATATTGACGGCGTGTACACCATCATTGACATGGCAACAGCATATGGCGAAGCGCTTGGATTGGATTCCACAGGGCTGCTGCTTGCGCTGCTGGTGACTCAGATTGTTGCCTGCCCCTGTTCCCTGCTGTTTGGCAGGCTGTCCGGACACATTGCACCGCAGCATCTGATTCCTGTATGCATTGGGGCATATATGTGCATTGCTGTGTTCGCCATGTTTCTGCAAACACAGTTCCAATTCTGGATCCTTGCGATATGTGTCGGCATGTTCCAGGGCGGTATCCAGGCGTTATCCCGCTCCTATTTTGCCAAAATTATCCCACAGGAAAAATCCGGTGAATATTTTGGACTGTTGGATATCTGCGGAAAAGGCGCGGCATTTATGGGTACGGCTGTGGTCAGCATGATTTCTCAGCTGACCGGCAGCATCAACCTCGGCGTCGGTGCAATTGTCGTGTTGTTTTTCATCGGCATTGTATTATTTCGCAAGGCGGTCGCCTGCAATGAAACCTGAACAAACAACGGGAGCCTTCGGCATTGCCGAAGGCTCCTTCCTGTTTTCACGTATGGGCCGTTGTGTGTCAATCATTTTTTATACCGCACACCGTCTGTCCGGTGATCATCTCCGACCATAACATCAAATCACGTGCGCGCACGTCATATACGTGAACAAGATCACGCATATCTTCAGGCGCATCGGGACACAATTGCGCAAATACATCCGGGCAATCTGCCAACAGGCGCGGTTGATACAGCTTTGTCTTTTCCGATTCAAAGATTGCTGCATAAAAGATATCCGCTTCAACCAGATCCTGAAACATATGGCTGCCATAGGACAACTCCGGCATATAACCCGCCGAACTGTCAGACACTTCACAGATGACAGAGAAATTTGCAATATCTGCAAAGACGACAGGAATGCCCAGCTCCGGCGAAGATGTACCGATGCGTCCGGGTGCCAGCAGCATGAGTGTTGCATGGGTTCCATTGAACGCACGATTGATTGCGCCGACGGCGCGCGCCACAGCGGGCTTTTGTACATAGGGATAATGATAATAGCCCTTCGGATCAATGTGTACGACATAGTCAATCGTCAGCTCCGTCGATTGCCCCATGGTGGCATCATGCAGTTCAAATAACATCTGTCCAGGCACAAGCTGTGGAACCGTGACGGTGCGGTTTCCATTGCGTGAAGTCAATGGACGGCATTGCAGCAGATTGACGGAAAAACTGCCGTCGTTCGTACAGTTGACAGTAAATTCAATGTCCACCGGCACGCCGTATTCCTTCTGTAAAACCTCCATCATACGGCGCATCAGGCGTGGGAATTCTTTTTTGGCGAGCAAATGCTGACACGTCGCAAAGCAGACTTCACGCCATGCGCCGCGTTCACGCAGGCGGCTTTCCGCCTCATAATCGTGTTCCAATACGAGGTATTTATACCACTCAGGCAAATCAGCAAGCAGATCTTCCAGTTTGCGTGTGACCAGTGAATTGCTTGCAAAATCCAACACATCCACACAGTGCTGAGAAAACCGATGCTTTTGCGCTATGGTGGTATGGGTTGTGGTATCCGGACGATCCAGACTGATCAGGCGCGGATAATCCCCCTCTGTACGGTCAACGGCACGTGTACCCAAGCCCATGACAATGCGCAACATCCCTGCTGCGGGATCGATATCCGGTCTCCAACGATAGGCGCTGTGTGAATACCCGACGCCCGCTGCGCCTGGCATAAAAAATTTACCCTTATAATTGGTTCCTGATACGCGCTGCACAAGAATGGCCATCTGTTCATCTTTGGTATCCAATCCGCGGCGGCGGCGGTATTCCAACGCCGATGGATCCATCGTGCTCGCATAAACGGTACGTACTGCCTGTTCAAATTGTTCCAACCGTTCCTCTGGCGTGCCACTGTTGACGCAGAATACCGATTCATATTTCCCGGCAAAGGCATTGCCAAAGCTATCTTCCAACAAACTGGAGGAACGTGCAATGATCGGGCTTTGACCAAAATATTCCAACATGGAGCGGAATTGTTCACGGATTTTGGGTGGAAAACTGCCTGACAATAATTTTTCCTTCAATTCAGCGGCCAGTGTAAAATATCCGGGTTCCGTTTTTTGCCGCACGCGCAGATCCCAACAGTCATTGGTGACAATATAGGTGTAAAAGACATCGGAACCGATGTAATACGAATCATGCGGTTCCATCATGCCATCCAGCTCCGGCATAGCGGCTCGTACCAGCCGCCGGGCCAGCAGCATACCACAGGCTTTGCCGCCAATGGTTCCTGTGCCGATCATCCGCCCACGCACATGGAAGTAATCCTGTGCACGGAAATGTTTGCCGAGCAATGCACCCATGCGTTCATCCCGTGTCATCATATATCGGCACATATTGCGATACCCTTCATCATCCAGCATACCCTGATCATGCTGCAAACGTGCGAGAGAAAAAAATCGTTCCCAGCTATCCAGATTCTGATCTGCGGCATGTTCTTCCTCTTCATCATGCAGTGCATAAAATTGTCCAATTCCCACGCCGTCCGTCAATGGAATGAGTGTACCATCGAGTTCAAACCGATGCGGCAAAAACATGGTAGAGGAAAAACGATTCCACACTTTCAATGGCTGGACATATCGCGTTTCTCCATCGAAATAGGCGTCGAGCAGCAATTGTGTCGTATCACGGATGCGGGCAATGGCATCAAACGAATGCCGTCCACGCAGCAGTGGGAAAAAAGCCACCGTATCCAACTGGAATAAAAATGGACATGTCACACGGAAGAAATTGCCCATCATCAAATCAGCCGCCCATACGACCTGCAAATCAGACAGGCAATCAAACACATAAAATGCGTCAAACCCTTCCTGTTCCACAATGTTGTGTACTGCGACGGTAAACGGTTCAAAACCTTCGGACGGGTCAAGCGTATACCGTGTAACCCCTTGCTGTTCGGGCACCAGTTCATCATGACTGGCAAAACGGATATAGATCAGGTTGCGGTTGTCGGTAAGCGCTTGCCTCACATATGGCTCTACAAAAAAACGGAAGTCGTCAACCGATGAAACTCGCCAGACGACGTTATCGCCCAGACGGATGTTGTCAAGCGCCTTGTCCAGACCGGGCAATCCGGACAGGATGCGGTCAAATGCTGCCATGCTGACACCTCATTTCGGTAGGATATACTACGGTTATTGTATCATATCTGAGGGCAAGACAACAGGGAAACAGGCATTTTTTGCAATTTTATCGCTTAAAAATTTCAAAAAACAGTCAGGATATACTGATTAAGTGGTAAAAATACAAGCAAAAAGAAGTATGTGTGCAACATCTCCTGCAATTCGTGTGCACTTTGCAATCCACGGTTTCTCTGGTATAATAAACCCATACAATTTTTTTACAGCATATCCATGCCATCCAGCCGGATGGCTGACGATAACAGGAGGAAGACAAATGAATTTGAAGGGCAGAAATTTTCTCAAGCTGTTGGATTTCACCCCGGAAGAAATTGAAGGTCTGTTGGATCTTGCGGCTGATCTGAAGGCAAAGAAAAAAGCCGGTGAACGGCATGACACCTTGCATGGGAAAAACATTGCACTGATTTTTGAAAAAACAAGCACGCGGACACGGTGCAGTTTTGAAGTCGCGGCACATGATCTGGGCATGCAAGTGACATATCTCGATCCATCCGGCTCACAGATCGGAAAAAAAGAAAGCATTGCAGATACCGCGCGCGTACTCGGCCGCATGTTTGACGGCATTGAATACCGCGGATTCGGACAGGAAATTGTAGAAGAGTTGGCAAAATATGCCGGTGTACCGGTTTGGAACGGCTTGACCAACGAATTCCATCCGACACAAATTCTGGCCGACTTTATGACCATCCGCGAACATTTCGGTCGGTTGAAAGGCATCAATCTCGTATATTTGGGCGATGCGCGATATAATATGGGCAATTCATTGATGGTTGGCAGCGCAAAGATGGGATTAAACTTTACTGCCTGCGCGCCCAAGGAGTATTTCCCCAATCCCGAACTGATTGCACAATGTGAAGCGATTGCTGCGCAGACGGGTGCGACATTGCGTTTTTGTGAAGATCCGATGGAAGCTACCCATGGGGCAGATGTATTATATACGGATGTATGGGTTTCCATGGGGGAACCGGTAGAAGTCTGGCAGGCACGGATTGATGCGCTTGCGCCATATCAGGTGAATCAAACGCTGATGGACAACGCGGGCAAACAGGCTGTTTTCATGCATTGTCTGCCGGCATTCCACGACCACAAGACTGCAATTGGCAAGGAAATGGGCGAACGGTTTGGGCGCGATGCCATGGAGGTTTCGGATGAGGTCTTTGAAGGACCACAATCGATCGTGTTCGACGAAGCGGAAAACCGTATGCACACGATCAAAGCGGTTATGGCTGCAACTCTATAAATTCTATAAAATCAACGCCCCCGGCACAGCCGGGGGTGTTTGCTTGCCAACCGAAAACATACAAAAAAACCGTCAATTTCAAATGAAATCAACGGTTTTTCTGGTACGCCAGAAGGGATTCGAACCCCCGACCTTTTGGTTCGTAGCCAAACACTCTATCCAACTGAGCTACTGGCGCATGTGCAATCTCTTGACTGCTCGATTAGTATACCAAGATTTTGCACCTGTGTCAACACTTTTTTTGCGTTTTTATAAAAATATTTTTCACTCCGCTTTCGCCCAGCCCTGTGCGCGGGTTACCGCCTTTCGCCATCCACGAAGCAGCTTCTCGCGCTCCTGCCTGTCCATCTTTGGCTCAAACCTGCGTCCACCGGTCGTCGTCGCCCTCAACTCCTCTCGGTCATGCCAATATCCAACCGCTATGCCCGCCAGATATGCCGCTCCCAATGCTGTCGTCTCTACGCACGCCGGACGCTCGACTTCCACTCCCATGATATCCGACTGGAATTGCATGAGAAAATCGTTTGCGCTGGCGCCTCCATCGGCTTTTACTCTTTGCAACGCCAACTTTGCGTCTTCCTCCATTCCATGAAGTACATCTACGGTCTGATAGGCGAGTGATTCCAATGCTGCTCGTATGATATGTTCCCGTCTGGTCGCCCGCGTGATCCCTATCAGCAATCCTCGCGCATACGCATCCCAATATGGCGCACCCAATCCGGTAAATGCCGGAACAAGATATACGCCGCCTGTATCTTCCACACTGTTTGCGATCTGCTCGGATTCGGAGGAATGCGACAGCAGTCCCACTTCATCGCGCAGCCATTGAATCGCCGCCCCTGCGACAAAAATGGAGCCTTCCAATGCATAGGTTACCTGACCATCCACGTTCCATGCGATCGTCGTCAATAACCCATTGCTGCTGCTTACCGGCGTTGTACCCGTGTTCATTAACAGAAAACACCCTGTACCATATGTATTTTTTGCCTCGCCCGGCTGCCAGCACCGTTGTCCAAACAATGCTGCCTGTTGATCGCCTGCGATACCTGCTATTGGAATCTCCTGTCCAAAGAATGCTATATCCGTATGCGCTACAATACCACTCGATGGTACAACTTCCGGCAGCATACCCGCCGGGATTTCCAACTCTTCTAAAATCTCTGCATCCCAACACAAGGTATGGATGTTATATAACATCGTCCGCGCAGCATTGCTGGCGTCTGTGATATGCCGTTTGCCCCCAGTTAGTTTCCAAATGAGCCAGCTGTCCACCGTGCCAAACAACAACTTCCCCTGTTGCGCCCGCTTGCGTGCATCCGGTATATTGTCCAAAATCCATTGCAATTTTGTCGCTGAAAAATATGCGTCAATGACCAATCCTGTTTTTTGACGCAACGTCTCTGTCAATCCCCGTTCACGTAATTGATCTGCTTGTTGGGCTGTACGGCGGCATTGCCATACAATCGCCGGCGCAATCGGTTCCCCTGTCGATTTGTCCCATACAATCGTTGTCTCCCGTTGATTGGTCATGCCAATCGCTGCGATCTGTTCGGGTTGTATTTGATGTTCTTCCATCACACGGCGGCATACCTGGATTTGTGCTTCCCAGATTTCCATGGCGTCCTGTTCCACCCAGCCGTCATGCGGATAGCTTACATGCAATTCTTTTTGGGCTGTCGCACAGATCTGTCCCGCATGGTCAAATAAAATACAGCGCGCACTGGTTGTCCCCGCATCAATCGCCAAAATATATTGTTTCATTTCATCACCTTTCCGTTGAAAAAAATACGGCGCACCTACTTCATCACAGGTACGCCGCTCCGTTTGCCTGTTTATCTGCCGAGCAGCTTTTTATAATACGCTTCATCGCCAACCTGTCCCACTGCACAGATGGATGCCTGTGTAAAATCAAAAATCCGGCGTGCAAGTTGTGCAATATCTTCCGCTGTCACGGCGTCATACATCCGCATCACTTCATCTAATTCCGGTGCGCGTTCAAAAAACATTTCTCCTCGCCCCAGTTGATTCATACGTGCCGATGTGCTCTCCATACCGAGTAACATGTTGGTCTTTGCCTGTTCGCGGCAACGGCTGAGTTCCGCACGTTCCGGACCCTCCGCCGCCAAACGCAGGCATTCTTCACGGATGAGTTCAACGGCTTTTTCTTCCGTCTCCTTGCCAAGAGCTGTGTAAATGCTAAATACACCGATGTCTTCATGCGAGGTATTAAACGAATAAATCGAATAACACAAGCCATTTTGTTCACGGACAGTCTGGAACAACCGCGACGCCATGCCACCGCCTAAAATGCCGCCCAACAATGCGTTCACATATCGTTCTTCCGAACACATGGGAATACCGGGAAACCCAATGCAGATATGGTTCTGCTCAATTTCCTTTGGACGTATGACAATGCTGGGATGATAGGTCGCCGGTTCGATGACATTGTGCCCGGTTCCCTTCATGCCGGAAAACATCTCACAAATATACGCTACATCATCTTGCGTATACGAACCGGCCAATGCAATGACAGTATCTTCCGGATGATAATAGTCCGCCATATACTGACGCAATGTATCCCCGTTCATGGTTTGCAGCGTTTCCTCCCGACCGAGAATGGGACGTCCGAGCGATGAACCGGCAAAACACGATTCAAATATTTTTTCGGTTGCAACATCTTCCGGCGAATCCTCATACATATCAATTTCTTCCAGCACAACGCCGCGCTCCAAATCGATATCCCGCTGTGAGAATTTCGGATTCATACACATATCCGCCAGAATTTCCACACCAGTTTGTAAATGCCTGTCCAATGTCTTTAAGTAAAAACAGGTGCATTCTTTTGTTGTGAATGCATTGACCTGTCCGCCTATGGCATCCATTGCAATAGCAATATGCTGTGCAGAACGTTTTTCCGTCCCTTTGAACACCATATGTTCAATAAAATGAGAAATGCCGCTCAGTTCATCCGGTTCATACCGCGAACCGTTGAGCACCCAAATACCGACTGCAGCGGAACGCACACCAACGATGGGTTCGGTGACGACACGCACGCCATTCGGCAATACAATCCGATCATACATATTTTATCTACTCCATCTATACGGCGAATGGCCGCTATGCTTCTCTTAAGTATATCATATTCTATGCTTCAGTCGTACTATTTTGAAAAGTTTTTTATAAGAACATCACGCCCCGTTGATTTCCCCCCGCTTCCTTGATTTTTCCGTCGGACAACGGTATACTGAGACAGAACATATTTGATTCGGAAAGGAGTTTTTTTCCATGCAGCGATTGCTTCGCTTACTGATCTGGGACGCGCTGTTCTACGTTGTCCCGACCGTCGGTTATGCAGCATCTTCCGCACTCACATCATCTACTGCAATTTATGTTGTCACTCTGCTGACTTTTATATTCTGTGGCGCATTCCTTTCCCAGCTATCGCGCTGGGGATCCACCTGGATGGAAGTTATCTTTGTCGCGCTGCCCGGATTATATCTGGCGTTTGCGCCGTTTCTGGCACCATTGCTCAATCAGCTATCCCTGTCTTTTGATCTTGTCCCCGCATTCCTGCTGACGGCGCGAACGACCTCCCTGCGCACAATGGGTGCACTTGCGGCAGGCTTTGTGCTGTGGCAGCATGTATTCATCAGTATCCCGCGCAGATAGACGCTGCGACAATCGTACATAAAAAGGCTGTATCCGATTGCGGATACAGCCTTTGCTTTTTACTCAGAAGGAGAATTACAGAACCTTTTCCTCTTCCTTGACATCTTTGCGGGACAGGTTGATGCGACCCTTGTCGTCGATCTCAATCACCTTCACCCACACCATATCGCCGACTTTGACAACGTCTTCCACACGTTCTACGCGGCGCTTTTCCAGCTTGGAAATATGAACCAGACCATCCTTGCCCGGTGCAATCTGAACGAATGCGCCGAAGCCCATCAGGCGGACAACCTTGCCATAAAATACGTCGCCGACCTCCGGGTCCTTGACAATCGTTTCAATCATTTTTTTGGCCTTCTCTCCGTCAGAACCATTGACAGAAGAAATGCTGACGGTGCCATCTTCGGCAATGTCAACCTTTGCACCGGATTCCGCTGTGATTTTCTGGATAACAGCGCCACCCTTGCCGATAACATCACGGATTTTGTCCGGATTGATATGGATGGTGATCGTCTTCGGCGCCCACGGAGAAATTTCATGACGCGGTTCGGCAATCGCCTGAAGCATCACTTCATCCAGAATCTTATACCGCGCATCACGGCACTTGCGGAATGCTTCCTTGATGATGGATGGGGTCAAGCCGTCAACCTTGATATCTACCTGGATACCCGTGATGCCTTTCTTCGTACCGGCAACCTTGAAGTCCATATCCCCATAAAAGTCCTCAACGCCCTGAATATCGGTGAAAGTGGTCTCCTGACCGTCGTCTGTAATCAGACCACAGGAAATACCGGCAACCGGTGCGGTAATCGGAACGCCTGCATCCATAAGTGCCAGCGTGGAGCCGCAGACAGAACCCTGTGAGGTCGAACCATTGGAAGATAGAACCTCCGATACCACGCGGATGGCATAGGGGAATTCTTCCACAGACGGCAGGACCGGAACCAACGAACGCTCCGCCAGTGCGCCATGACCAATTTCACGGCGTCCCGGACCGCGGGACGGACGGGTTTCACCCACGGAGAAGGACGGGAAATTATAGTGATGGATATAATGTTTTTCCTTCTGCTCAAATATGGTGTCGAGCTGCTGTGCATCCGCCAGCGTGCCCAACGTACAAACAGACAACACCTGTGTCTGACCGCGGGTGAACAGACCTGTACCATGTGCGCGCGGCAGGACGCCCACCTGTGCCGCCAGCGGACGAACTTCTTCCATGCCGCGGCCATCGACACGTTTGCCCTGCGTCAACCACTTGCGGACAACCTTCTTGCACAACTTATCCACGATTTCAGAGATCTCCGCTGCGCGCTCTACCGCAACCTCTTCGCCGAGGAATTCATCGATTTCAGCGCGGACAACCTGCATGCGTGCGTCACGGACGGTCTTATCATCCGTATCAAACGCAACCTCAACCTTTGCACGTGCAAAGCCTTCAATGGCATCAAACAACTCATGATCCACATCATGATGTTCATATTCAAACTTCGGCTTTCCGATCTCCGCCTGAATGGAATCGATAAATGCACACATCTTCTTAATTTCCTCGTGTGCAAACAACAATGCCTCCAACATCTGATCTTCCGGCACTTCCTTCGCGCCTGCTTCAATCATAACAATCTTGTCGGCAGTGCCGCAGACCGTGACGTCCATCAGGCTATTCTGACGCTGTTCAACCGTCGGGTTGAGTACAAATTCCCCGTCAACCAGACCTACGTCAACACCGGCGACTGTATAATTAAATGGGATATCAGAAATTGCCACTGCAATGGATGCGCCGTTGAGCGCTGTAACCTGCGGAGAGTTGTCATAATCATTGCCCATAACTGTGCAAACAATGGACACATCATTGCGCAGATCCTTGGGGAACAACGGACGCATGGGGCGGTCGATCTGACGCGATGCAATGGTTGCCTGCTCACTCGCCTTCCCTTCCCGGCGCATAAATGAGCCAGGAATGCGACCAACAGCATATAGTTTTTCCTCAAAATCTACTGAAAGCGGAAAAAAGTCTACACCTTCACGCGGCTTCGGGGATGCCGTTGCAGTAACCAGCACAACGGTATCTCCATAGCGGACCAATGCAGAGCCATTGGCCAACTGTGCGACCTTGCCAGTCTCGACTGTCAGCTTGCGACCAGCAAACGTGGTTTCAAAGATACGCTCTTCATCAAACGACTTATGTGTAATCGTAGTCATAACTCAGACTGTCTCCTTTTCTCAAAAAATGATGTGGAAAGTCCGACAGTCCTTCAAGCACTTGAAGCGCAGGCTTATCGGAGTAAGCTTGTCCTTCAACTGCTCAAGGAATTGCCGCACTGTTCCAAAAAACTGCTAAAGAGGAGACCGCACGCAGCCTCCTCTTCCGTCCAGACTCTTACTTTCTCAGACCGAGCTTTTTCACGATTGCTCTGTAACGCTCGATATCCTTCTTCTTCAGGTAAGCGAGCATGCTGCGACGCTGACCGACCATTTTGAGCAGACCGCGACGGGAATGATTGTCGTGCTTGTGCTCCTTCAGGTGTTCGGTGAGCTGCGCAATGCGCTCAGTCAGGATTGCGATCTGTACTTCCGGAGAACCTGTATCGGTCTCATGGGTACGGTTGGCTTCAATAACTGCTGCCTTCTGTTCTTTGCGGATCATTTTGACACCTCATTAAAAAAATAATATTTGTGATCCCCCTTGCGCTGGGCAGCGGCCTAAGGTGATGGGCACGGTCAAACATGTCCGGTATCCAGACTGCTAAGCACAGGGAGTTTTCTAACTCTTGCATCATATCATACACAAAGTTGTTTGTAAAGTATAATATGGGTAAAATCTACCGATTTTATACGGCACAAGTGCTGGTAAAAACCAAACCAGGGGCTTGATCCCGCGCGTCCGGTTGTGAAAAAAACGGTGGAAGGAAATTATTTTTTCCACCCGTCAAAAATCCGCAGGTTTTTCGTTCCAATCCTGCATTTTGTTCTTTCTTTTCAAAAATTTTTCATTCTTTTTGCAAGTTTTTATCATACATCTTTCTCGTATGTTGAAATCACACAATTTTGTCCGTATTTTCTTGTCGATAATTCATGAATTTTGCTTCTTTTCTTCTTGGATAACCAATGCTATAATTCTTAACACAATCGAAAGAGAGAATGACCGGAAAATCCCCCCATTTTCCATCCCCCAATGAAAACGTCGTATCTGGCGGCGTTTCTTTTCTCTTTTCCAGCCAAAAAACACATGACGGTGGCTGTGCAACAGTGCGGCCTGGATGTCGTGTGTTTTTCTTTTTTTGTTCATTTTGTTCAAACCGCATTGACAGATGCCCACTGCATTGTTATAATGATATCAATTTACAGGGGAACTGATATGCGTTTCCATCCGAAACGCCCAGTTGAGAAGGTTTAAACCTGACCCTTTGAACCTGTCGGTTAACACCGTTGTAGGAAGTAAAGGTACAATCCGGTTACGATTTCCAGATATGCGCTGAGTTCCTATGAATCCAGCGCATTTTTTGTTCCCTAACGTTTTTCAGCAGGAGGCTCATTTACTATGCACATGACTCAGATCGAAGCGGCAAAAAAAGGCATCATCACGCCACAGATGGAAATTGTCGCAAAAAAAGAAAACATGGATGTAGACGTATTGCGCGAACGCATTGCCCGCGGTACAGTCGTCATCCCTGCCAACAAAAATCATACCTCATTGTCCCCCGAAGGCATCGGCGAAGGTCTCAAAACCAAAATCAATGTCAACCTCGGCATTTCCGGCGACTGCCACAATTATGAGGAAGAATTTGAAAAAGTACGTATGTCCATTGATTTCGGCGCAGAAGCCATCATGGATCTGTCCAACTACGGCAAAACCCATACCTTCCGTCAGGAACTGATCGCTATGTCCCCCGCGATGATCGGCACGGTTCCGATGTACGATGCGGTCGGCTATCTGGAAAAGGATCTCAAGAGCATCACGGCAAAAGACTTCCTGCGCGTCGTCGAAGCACATGCCAAAACCGGCGTTGATTTCGTCACCATCCATGCCGGCATCAACCGCAAGACCATCGATACGTTTAAACAGACCAAGCGTCTGACCAATATCGTTTCCCGCGGCGGTTCCCTGCTGTTCGCCTGGATGGAAATGACTGGCAACGAAAACCCATTTTATGAATATTATGACGAACTGTGCGATATCCTGCACGAGTATGACGTCACCATCAGTTTGGGCGACGCCATGCGTCCCGGCTCCACCCATGATTCCACCGACGCCAGCCAGATCACCGAGCTGATTGAACTGGGTATTCTGACCAAGCGCGCCTGGGACAAAAATGTTCAGGTCATGATCGAAGGTCCGGGTCATATGGCACTCAATGAAATCAAAGCGAACATGGAGATTGAAAAACGTCTGTGCCATGGAGCGCCGTTTTATGTCTTGGGTCCGCTGGTCACAGATATCGCACCGGGTTACGATCATATCACGTCTGCCATCGGCGGCGCAATCGCGGCTACGTATGGCGCAGACTTCCTGTGCTATGTCACCCCGGCCGAACACCTGCGGCTGCCGGATGTAAACGACGTCAAGGAGGGTATCATCGCTTCCAAGATTGCGGCACATGCCGCCGACATGGCAAAGGGTATCCCAGGGGCACGCGATATTGACGACAAAATGAGTGATGCACGCCGCCGTCTTGACTGGGAGGAAATGTTCTCCCTCGCCATCGACGGTCAAAAGGCCCGTGACTATTTTAATTCCAAGCCGCCTCAGGACCGTCATTCCTGCTCCATGTGCGGAAAGATGTGCGCCATGCGCACCACCAATTATATTCTGGAAGGCAAAGATGTCAACCTGCTGGCTGAAAGCAAATAACATTCAAACACACCTTACCTAAAACAAAGAGGCTGTTGCACAAGCAAACGCAGTGCAGCAGCCCCTTTTGTTTTTAAATCCGTTCAAATGCGACGATACCGGCCGCATATGGATGATCAATATATACGACATCCTGTGCCGCGCTGCGGTGCCGCAGCAGTTTCCATACAATGATCATATCCCCGCCGCCCCCAAAAATCAGTGCGATACTCAAAATCAACAGGAAATAGGAACCGGTAACCACTGCGCCGACTGCCGGGAGCACGCCCAAAACAACCGTGGGCATCAATGCGCCGATGATATATTGACGCCGTTGCAACGGCTCGCTGCAGGTACAGTATGGCGTCAGATACTCTTTTATAAATCCAAATTCCACCGCTTTCCAACGCGACGGCGCAAAGATTGCCCATACAATGCCGTGAATCAGCTCATGTACGCAAATCAAAATGAAAAACAGCACAAAAAACAGCACAAAATCTGCAATATCTGCGCTGCCCCCTGAACCCGGATTGTGCCAGAAAAATGCAAACAGGAAAATGATACTGATTGGCATGCCCAGTATAACCGCCATAATATTCGCATAAACCAATCCAACCGTCAGGTCGTATTCAACATATCCCTGTGCTTCCAGCTGTTCTTTCATCTGTTCAAATTGAATCTTGCGCTTTTGTTCCGCCTTTGACAGCTTCCGTTCTTTTTCTTTTTGTCCACGTGTATTCATATTTTTCTTGCCTTGTTATAAATCCTTCCCCGCAAAACGCCCGCACAGCATCCGGCGCATCTGACCCATACAGCAAAGTCCTCTTTTCACCCTAATCCAAGCATGAAAAAAGCCCTTCCTGCCGCATCCTCCCTTTCATGGGAGGGGCGGACTGACGGACGCGTTTGTCCGTCAGCCCGCTGTGCGCGGGAGCGCACCGGAAAGGTTTTCTTTTGTCTGCTTTTCTTTTCCTCAAAAAGAAAAGCAGAAGAATTATTTTACAATTTCCTTTGCAGCAGCCGAGTATTTCTCAACCTTCGCATCAACTTCTTCTTTGCTCGCACCGTTTGCCATGATATATACCTTAACCTTCGGCTCGGTGCCGGACGGACGGATGATAAAGCTGGTGCCGTCAGCCAAATCATAATACAATACATTCTGTCCCTTCAGTTCGACTTCTGTCGTCTCACCAGTTGCCAGCTCGGTCTGGATGCCGCTCTGAAGATCACGTACATCTTTCACCGCTGTGCCGCCAACTTCCTTGAGCGGGGTCTCACGCAGTTCCTTCATCAGTTCCGCCATGCGTGTCAGACCGGAAACACCCGGCATAACAATCGACAGGGTTTCCTCTGCATAATACCCATACCGCTTGTACATATCCTGCATTGCGTCATACAGTGTCATGCCCTTGGTGCGATAATATGCCGCCATTTCTGCAATCAGCATGGACGCAATGACTGCATCCTTGTCGCGCGCATGGTCACCGCACAGATAACCATAGGACTCCTCAAACGCAAACAGATACTGATGAGAACCGGTTTCCTCAAACTGCTTGATCTTTTCAGCAAGGAATTTAAATCCTGTAAACGTATCAAAGCATTCCACGCCATTGTCATTTGCAACCTTGCGTGCCATTTCTGTGGATACAACAGATTTCAACACAGCCGGATGCGGCGGCATGGTATTGGTCAGCTTCTTTGCCGTGATGATGTAATCAATGAGCAGAACACCCATTTGGTTGCCGCTCAGCGTTACATAGTCACCTGTACTGCTCTTGAGAACCGTGCCACAGCGGTCGGAATCCGGGTCGGTGCCGATAATGAGATCAACACCCATTTCCTTTGCCATACCAATGGCAATGTTAAAGCCCTCTTTATTTTCCGGATTTGGAGACTTCACGGTTGGGAAGTTGCCGTCAATCACCATCTGCTCCGGCACACAGATGATATGCTTGTAGCCAATGCGCTTGAGGATTTCAGGTACCAGCTTATAGCCTGCGCCGTGGAACGGGGTATAAATAATCTTAAAATCATCTGCAACCTGTGCAATACAGTCCGGATTGATGCACATTTTCTGAATCTGGCGCAGATAAATTTCATCCGATTCCGATCCGATGATCTTAATCAAGCCCTTATCCACTGCCTCCTGATGATCCATGGTCTTGACCTCAGTAAACATATCGAGCGCGCCCATTTCCTTTGCGACAACATCGGCTTCCTTGGGCGGCAACTGTGCGCCATCCTCCCAATAAACCTTGTACCCGTTGTACTCCTTTGGATTGTGGGATGCGGTAATCATAACACCTGCCAGCGTGCCATATGTACGCACGGTGAACGACAGCACCGGAACCGGACGCAGGGATTCCCATTCAATGACATTGATTCCATTTGCTGCTAAAATGCTTGCTGCCAGATGGGAGAACTCATCCGACTGGATACGGCTGTCACACGCAATGGCGACGCCGCGCTGCATCGCGCGCGGACCGTACTGTTTGATCAAATTGGCAAGACCTTGCGTCGCTGCACCAACCGTAAAGCGATTCATCTTATACAGACCAACGCCCAATGTCCCGCGCAGACCCGCAGTACCGAAGGACAATGGTGCAAAAAAACGTTCCTGAATTTCCTTTTCATCGCCTTCCAATGCGGCCAACTCGGCATGCTCCGCTTCCGTCAGCGCCGGGGAGTCCATCCACTTGCGATATTCTTCCATATAGCCCATTTCGAACACCTCTTATTTCTTAATTTTCGTTAGAGTGGGATTTCATCGATCCTGTGATGAATATCTTATTTCTCTAGGAAAATTATACAGCATTTCCCGGCAGATTTGAAGGATAATTTGTGGAAATGATGAGGTAAATTTTTTATAAACCGCAACATGCACAATTTTTACATTCGCTTTTGTATACTTCCGATAATTCTGTCAGCAATTGATTTGTCCTATCGTGTCTATCTATATCGCACAAGTACAGATATTCCAACAAGAAAAAAACAGCGGCAAAGCCATTTGACTTGCCGCTGCTTTGACAGACAGTTATGATTCTTCTTGTCGTTCGGGTTGGAGCACTGCCGCACAGCGTCCGAGCATACCGGACAACGCTGCCAACACCGTACCATAATTGGCAATCGGCACACCTGCCTCACGGCAAATTTCCACACGCGCCTGCACCGAACGCTGGGTCATCGAACATCCGGAACAGTGAATCACCAAATCATACTTTTCGATTTCATCCGGCAGATCCAGACCAAACGAATAGTCGATGCGCAATTCTTCACCTGCCAGTTTGCGCAGTGCACGCGGGATTTTCACACGGCCAATGTCGCGGTGCATGCTGCTGTGCATGCAGCCTTCCGCAATGAGAACACGGCTGTCCTTATTCAATGAACCAATGATGTTTGCACCTTCAATAAACGTATCCAATTCACCAGTCTGCAAGCCATACAGCAGTGAATACGAGGTCAATCGAATGTTCTCCGGCACAATGTCGCGCACCTTGTTGAACGAACGGGCATAGGCAATCACAAGATCGATGCGGGGGATCTCCTGCAACGCAGCTTCCAGATACTGCTCCTCGACGGCGACAACACGCACGCCCCGGCGCACCAATTGCGTAAGCATTTCATGTTCATTGCGGACCGGACCGCCGCCAAACGGCGCCATGAGCAGCAGGACATAATCACCCGGCTTGACCAGACCATCCGGAATGAGCGGCGCTTCCTGCATATTGATCGCACGCACCATTTGTGACAAACGTGCGCGCAACAGAGAAATCGAACCCGGCGTCTGTGTAGAAATAAAAATCGCATCCGGGAATTCAGTTTTTAACTGCGAAATTGCACCGGCATATGCCTCGTCACAATGGTTGAATACCAACAGATACGGGATCATGTTGCGCACCAGCCATTCATGATCGCGCGTATAGGCTTCGCGGTCGAATTCCTGCATATCGATGACATAAATGGCGATATCCGCACGACGGATGATATTCAGCGTGCGGCGCACCTGTTGATCCCCCAACTCAGAGGTCTCATTCAAGCCCGCAGTATCGATCAGTGTCACATTCCCTGCACGGCCCAGTTTACACAGACCAACGACAGGATTATATTTGGAGGTGCCGGTGCTGACCGCGAATTCACCGGTCAACTGTTGAAAAATGCTGGTTTTGCCGCTGCCATTCTTGCCGAACAGCGCGATATGGCGATTATTGCCGCCTAGAACGGCGGAGATCTTATTGTGCTTCATTGCTGCTTATCCTCCCGCCTTTGGGAGCGTCTCCTTCTGAAAGCTGGTTTTGCTGTTCAAACAGCATTACGCTGTGAAATATATGTTTCATTATAGCATGAAAATCTGAAATGTACAGCGTGCCAGGGCGGTTTTCAGACAAAAAAGATTGTCACTTTTTGACTCTGCTATACCGAAGAGGCATATGGCTTCGTCTGTGGGAGTAAGCATACAAAAAATTTTACCACCGCGCGTGCTTCTCCTCATAGGCGAGTGCAATACCGCCCGGACCGACATACGTCCCGATCACTGCGCCGATTTCTACCGATGTGATTTGAATGTCGCTGATGTGTGTCTGAAGCATGCGGGTGATCGTCGCAACGCGTTCCGGTGCGCAGGAGGAAATCACCGTGACATGGTGCAAATCCGCGGCATTCTTCAAAAAGCCATCCACCAGCTTTTTACATCCTGCCTGTATGCCGCGCACCTTATCAACGTTGACCGCCGTACCCTGAGACAATGTCATAAGCGGTTTGATACCCATGAGCTTCCCCGCCAACATCGTCACATTGCCAATGCGTCCGCCTTTGCGCAGATATTCCAATGTATCGATGATGAAATATATAGCCACATGGCTCTGCATGTATGTCATGCGCATCAGGATCTCCTGTACGGACTTGCCTGCCCGCACCATACGCACCGCCTCAACCGCGAACAGTGCCACAGCAGCGGATGCATTGAGCGAATCAATCAGATGGATATGTGGTCGGAAGCCGTCCTCACGCAGCATGCGCCGCGCCATGGAAGCGCCGCCAATGGAACCGGACAGCTTGGAAGACAGCGTGATACAGATGATATCGTCGCAGTCTTCATGCCTGCGGAATTCCTCCATCCAGTCATCCAGCGTCGGCTGGCTGGTCTTGGGCAGCGTTTTGCTCGCTGCCAGTTTTTGAAAAAACTGCTCGCCGCTCAGATCTATGCCGTCGCGGTATGTCCTGCCATCTTCAAATGTCACGCCCAGCGGGATAACAGAAAACCCCGCCTGTTTTGCACGTTCCGGCGTATAATCACAACTGGAATCTGCAATGACTGCTATTTTGCCCATAGTGCATACCTCTTTCCTATTGTCCTGTATACTTCAAAATGTGCCGAGAAATTCCTCAATTTTTTGAAGCGCATTGCCCAGTACACGCTGTTCATCATCCGTCAACCCGGACAGCGCGGAATCAATCAGATCATTGTGAAATTGCCGGTGATAGCGGTACGCTGCCCAGCCCTTTGGCGTCAGCGAAACGAGCACAACACGCCGGTCGTGTTCGGCGCGCACCCGCTCGATCATATCCTTTTTCTCCAACCGTTCGCATGCGATGGTCAATGTCGCCAGCGTGATATCCAGCGCACGCGCGATGTCCGACATGCGGGCGCATTCCATATCCCCGATTTTTTCGACAATATGGATTTCCGCAACCGTTACCTCATCATTCAATCCAGCGGCAAGGGCGCGCTGTTCAATCTTATTGACTCGTCCGAAAATATCGACCAAAAATGCATTGACCTGTTCATGCACAGACATGCCCTGTCACCTCCTTCGGATAGTTAAGTAAACTAATTAAATTACCTTCAGTGTACCACGCTTTCCAGTGAATAGCAAGCAAAACCCGCATTTTCCCGCACATTTTTTTGCAGAACCACACTGCTCTGTAAAATATATGCAAAAACTCCCCACATCCGCCCGGATGCAGGGAGTCAAAATCAATCTTTGTTTTCGGTTGCGCCCGATGATTTGCCATCTATATTTTGTGGACGGCGGCGCGGACGGCGACGACGGGGCTGCCGGTGCGCATCGACAAATTCCCCACCTGAACGGTCCGCGGGACGGCGTTCCTGACGCGGGCGCTCCGGTTTTTCGCCATTTTTTTCATTGCTGCGACGGGTTTCATGCCGCGGCGCCTTCTCCCCGTCGTGCTTCTGTTCTCCATTTTGCGGACGGCGGCGGCGACGCGGGCGGTCAGGACGGCGGCGTTCGCGCTGGGGCTTGGCGCCGGACGGCTCCGGGCTTTCCTCTTCCGCCGCCGCTGCCGGCGCGTCAGTCTCCCGCTGAACCGGTTCACATTCCGGCGGCTGCTCCGACTCCGGTTTTTCTGTCACCTGTTTTTCTACAGAAATCGGTTCCGTTCCCAAATTTTCTACAGCCGTTTTATCCACAACGGACGTTTCTGCAACCGGTGTTTCTACCGGTTCAGACGGCTCTGTCGGCTTTGACGCGTGCGATGGGCGGCGCGACTTGCGACCTGCCTGTAAAATCTGGCAATCCCTGCATTTATAACAATGCGGTGTGCCCGGATCATCGTCCAACACAACGGTGCATGTGCCGCGCAGCAGCGACGTATCTGTGACAACACCTGTCCCATCCGGCGTCTGCACGGTAGAATCCGGACGCGGTGCGATCTTACTCAATTCCTCATAGACTTCCTGTTCATACTTCAAGCAGCACATCAAACGCCCGCATGTGCCCGAGATCTTGGTCGGGTTGAGTGACAAATTCTGCTGCTTTGCCATATTGATGGACACCGGCTGAAAATCGTCGAGAAACGACGCACAGCACAACGGTCGTCCGCAGATGCCCAATCCGCCGAGCACCTTGGCTTCGTCGCGCACACCGATCTGGCGCAACTCAATACGGGTGCGGAATACAGATGCAAGATCTTTGACCAATTCCCGGAAATCGACGCGTCCATCCGCGGTGAAATAAAACAATACTTTATTCAGATCAAACGTATATTCCACTGAAACGAGCTTCATATCCAGCTTGTGCTCGGCAATTTTCTGTTCACAAATGCGAAATGCTTCCTGCGCACGTTTTTGGTTGGTTTCGACAACCTTTGCATCCGACGGGGTTGCCACACGGATGAGTTTCTTGAGCGGCTTAACCACTTCGCCATCAGAAACATCGCGGTTTGCCAAAGCGACTTCCCCATATTCTACACCCCGTGCCGTCTCTACAATGACATGCTGTCCGACTTCAACCTGTATATCGCACGGGTCAAAATAATATACTTTTCCGACTTTTTTAAATCGGACTCCAATAATTTGAGCCAAAATTGTTCCTCCTGTTTATGAGAAAAAAACACTTCCCCCTCGGCACAGCGAGAGGGGCGTTTGCAAACGGAATACCCCCCATAACCTTTTCTTTTTTCAAGCTTGCATGCGCTCATAGCTTCCCGCCGCAAGACAGCCCGTGAGCAATGCCATACCGGGATTGCGGCTGATACGGGCGTCCAACTCGCCCATCCAATCGTACAATGCGAGCAACTGCCGTACCGTCAACGCCCGCGCCAGCGCCTGTGACTGCTGCCGCAGACCGGGGAGCAACAGCGCATGCATACCGTTGGCATCAAAAATTGCATCGCGCAACACCGTGCGCAGCGCAGTGAGCACATGGGCAAATTGCTGACGCGAGAGCGAGGAACACTGTTCCGCTGCGCGGAAAATTTCCAGCTCATCGCGCGATGCCAGGGCGTCTGCAAACACGCCTGCATGGCGCATCATCTCACCGATATCATCCGACAATGCCGCAATGGCATCGCCCGCGATGCCCTGACAACCCACAGCGGCAGCCTGGCGTTCTTCTTCCGGTCGATCCGGATATCGATGCCGAAGCAATGCCGCAATGGACGCCGTATCCAACGGCGCCAATGCATAGCGCGTACATCTTGACCGGATGGTCGGCAGAATCGCACCTGCATTTTCCGTCATCAAGATAAAAAAGGCATACGGAGGCGGTTCTTCCAGCAGTTTGAGCAGCGCATTCTGCGCAGAGGCATTCATATTGTGTGCATGACGGATGAGAAAAACACGTCGTTCGCTGTCGCCCGGCAACACGGCGCAATCGGAACGGATGGTGCGTGCCGTTTCAACTTTAATTTCCCCATCGCCCATGTCGATCAGCGACACATCGGAATGCAGACCGTCGGTTACTTTGCGGCAGGCGGTACACACGCCGCACGGGCGTATCCCAGTCCCTTCACACAGCAGCGCTGCCGCAAGAATGCGCGCCAGTGTCAGCTTGCCGATGCCGGACGGTCCCGTCAGCAAAATTGTCTGTGGAAAACGCCCGTCAAGCGCATGCCGCAGTGCATGTTTTAACTCTGTATTTCCAAGCAGGCTGTCAAATGTCAGCATATTGCCTTTCCTTCCCGGTTTGCAGTTGGATCCATCACACAGATGGGTGCAGTATCAGTATACCATCCGGCAAGCAGGAATTCAATGTGAACTTGCCCGATCCGTTCGCCCGGATAGATCAATGGCACGCCAGGCGGATACGGCGTGAGCGCACGCGCACAGATCTGTCCTGCCGCCTGTGCCAATGGCACAGTTCGCCGCGCAGAAAACCATGCCTGACGCACGGAACACACGCGCTGCGGTGTGGGGAATGGCAACAACGGGATGGATGGATACGCAACCCGATAAAACCGCCTGTCACGCAGCGCGCCCATCAGCCGGGCATAGTCCCGCGCTGTATCGGCGCCTGTACAGATGCACACAATATGATCGCGGTCGGACATCTCGACATCAACGCCAAACTCTGCGTGCAGGATTTCATTGAGTTTATGCCCTGTGACATTGGTACCGCGGCAGCCTATTGTCAGGCGGCATGGGTCGAGCGGTCCGTTTTCCTCTGTCAACGCAGAAAACACCGTGCTTTGATTGATCTCCCGGCGCAGTGAAGCCACACGTTGCGCACACTGTGCATATGCCGCCGCACCGTCCCCTTCCATCCAGGCGCGTGCGAGATCGATGGAAGCAAGCAGGACATACGATGGGCTGGATGTGCCGAACATCGGCGCAGTCTCCAACAGGGTGTCAAACGGAACACGCCCTGACGATAACAAAATGGCGCTCTGTCCAAACGCAGGCAGTGTTTTATGCGCGCTGACCGCTGCCAGATCCGCCCCCTGCTGTATCGGCGACGGCACACCCACTGCGGGCAAATGCGCACCGTGCGCCGCGTCTACGACAAGCGGTATATGGTGCCTGTGACACAGTTGTGCCAATGCAGGAATATCCTGCATCACACCATAATAATTCGGGGAGGTGACCAACAGTGCCGCCGCATGTGGCGCGCGTGCCAATGCAGCTTCTACCTCCTGTAAATGGATCAGCCCGGGCAATCCGGTTTCATCCAACGGATGCGGCACGACAAATTCCGGCGTCAAGTCGAGCAGCGCCATGGCATGCGTCACCGATGTATGACAATTGCGGTCAACGATCAGGGTACCGCCCACCGGCACTGCCGCTGCAATGGCAGTCATCAATGCCTGTGTCGAGCCGCCCGTCAAAAACAGACAATCCGCTGCACCATACCAATGCGCAGCCGCACGTTCGGCCGATACAATCGGCTCATCTCCCGCATATAAATTGCCGGTGCCTTCGATCTCTGTATAATCAATCTCAGCCAAATGATGCAATCCCGGAAGCACAGGTCTCCCCTTATGCCCCGGCATATGAAAACGGGCGGCTTTTCGAGCCGCCTGTTTGCGTAATTGTTGATAGAAAAATGCGTCAGACATATTCTTTTGATACCAACGGACTGAGATACAGCGGATTGACATCCAAAATCGCGGTGTCGCCATTGTGCACGTCCAATCCGGTCACATCGACGGATACATGGCACAACCCCACATGTCCCAACACACGGGCGCGTTGACCATTGACCGTGATATAAATCGCACCGTTTCCCAGTCCATTTTTGATCTCTCCCATGATATAACGGATGACATCGCGGAAACGGTACAGATCTTTTTTCTTCTCAACAGAGAAGCCGTCGGTATATCCGACCGGCACGACCGCAATGCGTGTGGCAGCTTTGGTGACATAGCCTGCACCATAGCCGACGGTATGCCCTTTGGGCACCGTGCGCAATTCGATGACCCGGCTTTCCAGGTAACCCAGACGGTTTAATCCCGTCGGGGTTTTTGCAGGGATGCGTCCGGTAAACGCCGAACCGACGCGCACAGCATCGAGCATCAGGTCGTCATAACAGAACAACCCGGAGGAATTCGCCGCATGGCGCAGCCCACAATCAATGCCATCCGCCTTCAATTGTTCTGTGATTGCACACAATTGCTTATATTGCGCGCGCGTTGCCGCCTCATCCGCAAATGCCGAATGAAAATGTGTATAAATACCCGTCACACGAATGCCCGCACAATCTGTGTAAACCGACTTGACCTCTGCATACTGATCCGGCAGGAAGCCATATCGACCCATACCCGTATCCATTTTGATATGTGCACGCGCCTGCATGCCGCAGCCCTGTGCCACCTCATTCAAACAATGCGCCGCCTCCGGCGAACCCACGGTAGCAATGGCATTCGCCTGTACCACCTGATACGCCTCATCTGCCATTGCAGTCGAACGCATAACCAGTATATCCTGTTCCGTAAAGCCCAATTTACGCAACCGGGCTGCATCTTCCGGCTCCGTGACAGCGAACATTGTGATGCCAGTCTGCGCCAATACCTCTGCCATCTGTGCCATGCCGAAGCCATATCCGTCCGCCTTGAGCACCGCGATGACTGGTACACCCGCTTTTTTCTGAATCACACGCGAATTTTCCGCCAGCTTTTCTCTCTCTATGACGAATTTCTTCATCCCGTGCCATCCTTTACTTCTTGTTGCCCGCGTCTGTCTTTTCGCCGCGATGATCTCCCGTTAAGTTCTTCGGCTTGGACGTATCCAATGCAGCATTTTTCCTGAGGAACCGCTTGCGGCGCAGGTTGCGGTATGTCGCCTGTCCATGGACAACGGCAAAATGAACCGGCTTGTTGAATATGAGATCATATTCGCCGACGAACTGTACAAGATCGCCGTTGAAATCCTTTTTAAACCGATACAGACCATACAATGGATTATCCGGTGTCAAATCGCCGGAAACGCCGCGGAAATCATAAATGCGGCAGCCCTTTTCCAACGCCCACTGGATCATGATCCACTGCAACAGATAATTCGGCATCAGCTTGCGCACATCAAATTCTTTTGTACCATTGGCAGATGCGCCATACAAATACCAAACCTTATCGCCGTAATAAATCGCCAATGTACCCGCAATGGGCTTGTCCTCATAAAACGCCATGTACAGACGGGCATTTTCCCCCATTGCATCGAGCATTTTGTTAAAATAGCTCGCCGGCCGGGTAACAAATCCATCGCGCAGACCCGTTTCCATCATCATTTTAGAGAAGAACGGCATCATTTCCTTGCCACACAGCTTGATCTTGACACCGCGCTTGATCGCCTTGCGCACCTTGGTGCGCGTGTCCGTCTTGAAATGCATGATTGCCGCCTCGCCCTGCGTATCCTCAACCGAAAGATCAAACGCTTCACCGGACTCCGGCGCTGAAAAGACCTTCTCATTCTTCATCCCGGAGACGTCCAGGCGGAAGACAAAATTCGGCTGGATGCCCTCAAAGTTCTTGCCATCACCCGTTGCATTGCGGAATCCCAGATGTTCCAGTTCACGGATAAACTGTTTATCTTCAATGGATACATCCGGATCGAGTTTGAGCACATACGCATGGTACTTTTTCGCAAGTACACGTGCGCCGGCAATGAGCTGTTCCAATGTACTGCGGTCATGCGGGTCGCATACCGGTCCGCGGCAGCCATACATCAACGTCCAAGGCAAATGCGGCAGGTTCCGGATGAGCACAGCCAATGAACCGACAATCGTACCGTCTTCCCCGCGCACCACAATGGCTTCCCACTTCCAGTTATCCTTGAGATTGGCCCACTTTTTGGACTGCATAAAGTGACCATACGGATGCCCCTGGTTAAAGGCTTCGTATTCGGCCAATGTCTTATCATTTACAAATTCAAACATCAAATCCATCCTCCTGATAAAAAATGGAACGGTTTTCTATTTTGTTTCTCTTTATCTGTCTATTATACCACCGGATTGCACATGGGTCTATGCATGTCCGACGCATTCTTTTTATTATATGCCTTTTTTCTGTCCGGCACAATGCGCAATGGGCAGAAAAACAACGAAAAACGACAAAAACTTCCGTCACTTTTGCCGTTTGAGCGACAAATTTCGCACAAGCGGCGCAGGTCCGCGCCATGTAAATGACCGGTCGGGAAAGGCGGCGCAGAACTGTTTGCGTGTCAATCCGTCCACATCTTCCAGCGTCAGGGAATGGATTCGATTTTCACGAAACCATGGATTGTCGGTCTCGGCAGCATTTCGATTGAGCGGACAGACAAGAGAACAAATATCACATCCCCAGATACATGGGTGCTGTGTAAGCTGTTGCATCTGGACTTCTGTCAGGGATTGTTTGCTCTGTGTCAGCGCCGACAGGCACTTTTTTTCATCCGCATATCCATTGCCCAGCGCTTGTGCCGGGCATGCGCGCGCACATGCGCCGCAATTGGGACACGTTTCCCTTACCGACAGCGTCGGCGGCAGTTCAAGATCGGTCAGTATCGTGCCAATAAAGACAAAGCTGCCATATATTCGGTCAAAAATCAGCCCATTTCTCCCCAAAATACCCGCACCGCTCACCCATGCGGCACGTACTTCCGGCAAGGGAGATGCATCCACAAGCGGCACAAAGGTATGTGGTGCAAATTCCCGGCGCAATTGGTCGCACACCGGCTCCAGCGCACGCAAAATCACACCGTGATAATCCATGCCACGGGCATACAACGACAAATTGCCGGCATCCCGCACAAGATACGGGAACAGGAAAACGATCACACTCGCTGCATCCGGGCAACGCATCTGCACCGCATGCATCGTCTGCCCATCCAGCCCCAATTCTGATAGACGGCAGATACCCTTTCCACCGGTATATGGAACATTCAAAAATCTGGAAATCACAATCCATCCCTCTTTGACATATGTTGACTATCTTCAGTATAACATTTGTACGCCCTGCCCTGCAAGAACCGACATATGAACCTGCAAAACAGACAAAAAAACGCCAAATCCCCCGCTGAATTCCAGCAGACAGACGAAAACATGCCTCACATCTTGACAATACAGCCCTTTATGCGATTTAATAGGAATGTAACACATTTTAGTTATGTGAATCGTAATATTATTTATGAGAGATCCTCTCAAATTTTCAGTTACTCAGAGAATCTTTCATGCACGTTTGAAAGGTAGGTATTTCACTCATGTCCGATGGAAGAATTTATAACTTTTCGGCAGGTCCATCCATGATGCCGCTGCCGGTTCTTGAAAAAGCCGCAGCGCAGATGCTCAACTATGAAGGCTCCGGCATGTCCGTCATGGAGATGAGTCACCGATCTAAATATTATGACGATATCATCAATGGCGCACAGGATGTGCTGCGCCGCGTACTCAATATCCCGAGCAATTACAAAATCCTGTTCATGCAGGGCGGCGCAACGATGCAGTTTTCTGCAATCCCGCTCAACCTGATGGTCACCGGCAAAGCGGATTATGCCATCACCGGCAATTTTGCCCGCAACGCAGCCAAAGAAGCGCGCAAGTTCGGTACCGTCCAGATTGCCGCAACGTCTGAGGCCGACAATTTTACCTGGATCCCGACGCAGGATCAGCTCACCCTCGATCCGACCGCAGATTATTTCTATTTCTGCGCCAACAATACCATTTTCGGCACCGAATGGCACTACGATCCCGAAACCGGCAACGTCCCGCTGGTCGCCGATATGTCATCCAATATCCTCTCCAAGCCGGTTGACGTGTCCAAATACGGTCTGATCTATGCGGGCGCACAGAAAAATATGGGTCCGGCTGGTATGGCAGTCGTCATCATCCGGGAAGACCTGATGGGGCATTACCGTGAAAATATGCCGGTGCTGTTGGACTTCGCACTGACTGCCAACAAAAACAGCATGTATAACACGCCTCCCACGTACACCATCTATATGATGAAGCTGGTTGCCGAGTGGGTGGAACAGATGGGCGGCGTCGAAGCCATGGCAACGCTCGCTGAAAAACGCAGTTCCATGCTGTATGACTTCCTGGATTCCTCCGAACTGTTCAAAGGAGCGGCGCAAAAGGCATCCCGTTCCCGTATGAACGTCACATTCCGCACAGGCGACGACGAATTGGATAAGAAATTTATCCAACAGTCCATTGAAGCCGGCATGACCAACCTCAAGGGACATCGCCTGGTGGGCGGCATGCGCGCGTCGATCTACAATGCTATGCCAGTCGAAGGCGTTGAATATCTCATCGATTTCATGCAGAAATTCGAGAAAAATAACAAGTAAGTTTCCCCCGTTTCTGCCATGCCTGTACATCCCCAGGCATGGCGGTCGTTTTGAAGGAGTAGAACATGTATCAGGTAAAACTGTTTAATAAGATTTCCCAAGCCGGCACAAGCCTGCTTACCCCGGACAAATATACCTGTTCGGAAGATTTTGAAGAATATGATGCCATCCTCGTCCGTTCTGCAAAGCTGCACGATCTGGACTTCCCCAAAAATTTGAAATGTATCGCCCGCGCAGGTGCAGGCGTCAACAACATCCCGCTGGACAAATGTACGGAAAACGGCATCGTTGTCTTCAATACGCCGGGCGCAAATGCAAATGCCGTCAAAGAATTGGTGCTCTGTGCATTGCTGCTGTCCTCCCGTGACATCGTTGGCGGTGTAAACTGGGCAAAAACGCTCGCCGGCAATGGCGACGCCATCGGCGCAATGGCAGAAAAAGGTAAATCCAATTTCGCCGGCTGTGAAATCGCAGGCAAGACGCTCGGCGTCATCGGTCTCGGCGCCATCGGCATCAAAGTCGCAAACGCTGCCCTTGCCCTCGGCATGGAAGTCATCGGCTATGATCCATATCTGTCCGTCGACGCCGCCCTCAAGTTGCAGCGCGGCGTTCGCTATACGACAGAATTGAACGACATTTTCACGGAGTCGCATTATATCACGGTACACGTTCCGCTGCTGGATGCGACACGAGGCATCATCGGCGCGGACGCCATCGCCAAGATGAAGGATGGCGTACGCATTCTCAACTTTGCACGGGATGGTCTGTGCGATCAGAAAGCAGTCATCGATGGTTTGGAATCCGGTAAAATCGCGGCTTATTGCTGTGACTTCGCATCCGAGGAAATGCTCGCACAGCCGCATGCGCTGTGCCTGCCGCATCTGGGCGCTTCCACAGAAGAGAGTGAAAACAACTGTGCAGTCATGGCGGCACAGGAGGTCATGGATTATCTCGAAAACGGTACCATCCGCAACTCGGTCAACTTCCCGAACCTGAAGGTCCCGCGCGAAGCAAAGACCCGCATTTGTGTCATGCACCGCAATATGCCGAAGTTGATCGCAGAACTGTCTTCCACCCTGGCGCATCACGGCATCAACATCGAAAATATGGGCAGCCGTCCGCGCGGTGAAATCGCCTATACCATCATTGACACAGACGATGATCTGACGGAAGAAATCAAGACCGCACTCAAAGCAGTCAACGGCGTCATCAAATTCCGCATCATCCTGTAACTCAAAAAAATCCAACCACATGCGCTCCGTGTCACACAATGCGACCGGAGCGCTTTTTCTATGCACAAAACATGCAAAAAGGACAACCGAAAAACTCCGGTTGCCCTTTCTCCAAATGCATGACAAATTATTTTTCACGAATTCTTGTGACAGAAAAGTTGAACAGCTCGCTGTCCAGATAATCGACTGTGAACAGCACTGGATTGCCGCGCGAATCGAAATGCTGCTGCACCAAGCCGAGAATCTGTACATCGCGGTCTCCACGCACCTGCATAGCCAACGGATCACCCGGCTTTGGAATGGTCAGATTGGAAGTGGAACGGCTGACAAAAATACCTTTGCGGCGTTCAAAATACGAAAACAATGAATCCGGCATGTGCATCGGATCAAGCTCATCGGCCAGATAAACCGGGATATAGTGCAGGCTGGCACAGATCGGAATACCGCTCTTGGTATAGCGCGTGCGGTTGATATAGAACACATTGACACCTGGTTTGACACCCAATGCAGCGGCGATATCGCGGCTTGGGATGGTCAACCCTGTGGTATATGAGCTTTGCCCTTCAACGATACCAGCCTGGCGGATCATATCCCTGACGGAGCACAGGCGGGTCAAATCGTTTTCATTCTTGGCGGACACTTCCATGAGGAAGGTACCGACCCCATGCTTGGAATAAATAACGCCCTCTCGACGCAGCAGCTCAAGGGAAGCACGCCAGGTCTCGCGGCTGATGCCAAAACGTTCCGCCATCTTCATCTCGGACGGCAGGCGGTCTCCCGCTTTGAATATGCCTTCGCGGCACAACATCATAAACTCTTCCTTCGCCCGAAGCGACGATGACATTCGTTTCATATTCAATCCTCCCATTCAGACCTGTCGTTTTTCAGTCTATACCTCTGTGCGCCAATCGTATGATATTCTTCATCAGTTGTCTGTATTTCTCTCTGTTGTATTCAGTATATCACGATTCCCAAAAAATTAAATTCGCAAAACCGCCAAAATGCGGGCGCGTGCATACAGCATTTTGTACATTTGCGTGCACGAGCACGCAAATTGCATGCGTGCACTTTTCCCGTTTGCTTTTCGTGCAGACCCTCGCGCTGCCGGATCTGTTTTTTCAGACAATTGCACGGCTGGTACAATGCCGCAATTTCGTGTATAATATCGTATGCAAGTAACATCAGGAGGTGTGTCATATGTCGGAAATCAAAACCAATGCAATGCGTATCCTCGACCGTGAAAAAATTCCCTATACCCACTATTCTTATGAAACCGACGGCGAACATGTCGATGGTATCTCTGTGGCCACAAAAATGGGACAGCCGCTTGCGCATGTATACAAAACCCTGGTCACCGCAGGTAAATCTGGCGGGCACTATGTGTTCGTTATCCCGGTTGCCGCCGAACTTGACCTCAAAAAAGCCGCAAAAGCTGTTGGGGAAAAATCCATTCAGATGATCCATGTAAAGGACATCAATAAGTTGACCGGTTATATTCGGGGCGGATGCAGTCCTATCGGTATGAAAAAACAGTTCCCCACTGTGCTGAGTGAATCGGCACGCGCACTGGATACCGTGATTGTTTCCGGGGGAAAAATCGGCTTTCAGATTGAACTGGAGCCGGACGCATTGCTGCGCCTGATTCACGGTAAATACGGAGATATCGAGATCTCTCGGGCATAAAAAAGGATCTCCCGGAAACGGGGGATCCTGCGGCAAAAGCGGTTTTCATCTTTTCTTTCTTCTCTGTCGCCTACGTATGCGACGGTACAGACCGAGAAAGAACAGCAATATGATAATCAGCACCACTGCACCGATGGCAACCGCAACAGTGGTCACGATGCGATAAATCAGACCAGACATGCCACTGCGCGTATCCGCACTGTTCTGTTCTCTGCCCGCGGAACTGATGTCCTCAGCATTCAACGTCACCGGCATACGCAGCAACGGCTGTGTACCGTCCATATTGGTCACAGCCGTGTACGCTTTCCGGCTGTCTTCCGCAACCATGACGGCGAGTTGTCCGCCTGTCTGTGTGACTTCACAGGTATACGTCAAATCTTCCGCATCCATGCCCACTGGCAGACGCAATGTAAACGCCTTCAACTCCCCTGTATCCAGCGTACAGCCCGCTTTTTTCGCAGCCTTTTTTGCAGCCTTTTTATACTCATCTACCGGCACGGTCAGTTTCTGATATGCCTGCTCCCCATAGTTGAGCAAGGCGGTTGTATCAGTAAAAATCCCGCTCTTGATCGGACACCCCAACACGCTCACGATCAGGTTTGCCTGTTCTGACTTGCTGCATGCGACAAAAGTATTGTGCGCCCTGGTCGTCCATCCGGTTTTCGCCGCATAAACACGCGCATCATATGTGGGATCTTCTTTCTTTATCATATCAACCTTTGTCCAGACCTGCCATCCTGTGGAAATCACATTGTCGGACGGCAGTTCATAGTACACCCTGCCAGAATATTTTGCAAATTCCTCATACTGATTGGCCGCATACGTAATACGCGCCATATCTTCCGCACTGGAATAATGCCCATCGGCATCCAACCCATTTGGATTGGCAAACTGTGTGTGTGTACAGCCCAATTCTTTCGCCTTTGCATTCATTCTGTCCACAAACGTTTGTACATCGCCGTCAATATAACAAGCTAAAATATTCGCCGCGTCATTGGCCGAATACACCATCATACAGTACATCAGTGTATCCACGGTCAACTGCTCGCCCGGTTCAAAGCCAACCCGTGTGGAATCGGGATCGACAGAATTGACGGCCTCTGCTGTCGCCACTGTCGATGCATTCAAATCACCGTTTTCCATAACCAACAGCGCAGTCATGGTCTTCGTAATGGATGCCATCGGACGCTCCGTCTGTGCATCCAATTCATACAGAATCTGTCCGGTTTCCGCATCCATCAGACATGCAGACGGAGATTCCAATTGAGGAGATGCTGCCAACGCACCCATATTCCCAAACCATACGAAAGCGGCTAGCAGACACACGATGATTTTTTTACCCATGGATTATTTTCCCACCTTACTTCTCGTTTTGTACTCTTTTTCCATACATTTGAAAAGCATACATTTTTACTATACACGATTCGACCCCAAATAACAACCTTAACGGTTGATTTTACCGACTTTTTTGCTAACAGGAGGCTTTTTTATGTTCTATTTCTGGCTGATTGCCGTCAATGTGGCGGGCATCGTGGCAACAGTCCATGACAAATCCGCCGCCCGCCGCGGCGCATGGCGCGTATCAGAACGCACATTATTTATCCTGTGCATCCTCGGCGCATGTCCCGGCATATATCTAACCATGCGCATCATCCATCACAAAACCCGTCACAAACGGTTCATGCTCGGCATTCCACTCATTTTCATTGTACAATGTGCAATCGCAGGCTTTTTCTGGCATTCCATCACTTTATAGTTATGCTGCGTATCCCTTTGGAAGAAAGGCACCGTTCTCGCCGAGCCGACGTCCAGCGGGCGGCAACTGCCGGACCTTCCGTCCGGCATGTTCGCCATGCGCGGGAGCGCATCGGACATTTCTTTTGCCCCGCTTTTCTTTCTGTAAAGAAAAGCGGGAAGGAGGTTTGTGTTTTGACCAATTTACTCATTCATCTGTTTATCCCCGGTACGGAATGCGCTTCGGAACAGACCATTCGACTGCGTTACGGTCAGCTCGCAGGTATTGTCGGCATCGCTGCCAATATACTGCTATGTCTTGTCAAGCTATTGGCAGGTATCGTGACGCACAGCATTTCTGTCATGGCTGACGCTGTCAACAATCTGACAGACGCGTTGTCTTCCGTTATCTCGCTCATCAGTTTTCATCTGTCCGGCAAAGAACCTGACCGAAACCATCCGTTCGGTTACGGTCGCACAGAATATATTGCCGGTTTATTTGTCTCCATGCTCATTATCTTCGTCGGCTTCCAATTCATCAAAAGCTCGGTGGAACGTATCCTGCACCCATCTGAAGTCCTGTTCTCCTGGAACAGTATCCTTTTGCTCGGTGTATCCATGCTTGTCAAACTGTGGCTCGGTCTGTTCAACCGCCGTATCGGCAAAGAAATCCATTCCCCTGTGCTGATGGCAGCCATGCAGGACAGCTTGAATGACGTGATCACAACTGGCGTTGTCTTATTGGGTATGATTGCGTCCCGGTTTACCACACTGCCAGTGGACGGCTATGTCGGCATCGCCGTCGCCGCATTCATTTTGTATGCGGGCTACGGCTTGGCAAAAGACGCACTTTCTCCTCTCATCGGCGAAAAAGCCGATCCTGCTCTGGTAGAGGAAATTCAGGCGCTTGTCACATCTTATGATGGCGTGCTCGGCGTTCATGACCTCATTGTCCATAATTACGGCGCAGGGCACTGGTTTGCATCCGTACACGCGGAAGTGCCGTCCGACGGCGACATGATCGCCATCCATGAAACCATTGACGCCATCGAACATCAGGCTCTCAAATCGTTGAATATCTTCCTCGTCATCCATATGGATCCGATTGAAATCAACAACGAACGCGTACAGACTGTTCGCCGCCAGACAGAACAGATCCTGCATGACATCGATCCCACACTGACCATGCATGATTTCCGCATGGTTGACGGTGAAAATCAAATCAACCTCATTTTTGATGTCGTCATTGACCATCATTTTATACCGGAAGAACTGCGCACGCGCATTCGCACGGAATTGCGCTCCATCGACCCGCGCTTCAATCCGGTGATTGTATTCGACCATACGATGTGATTTTGTACTATAATAAAAACACAAAAACAACGACTTATAAAAAAGGAGGATTTGCCATGCTGCTCATTCAAAACGGCACCTTACTCGACCCGTATACCAACACCAATACCCCAGCAGATATCCTGATCGATAACAACGGCATCATTGACCGCATTGCACCGCATATCGACGTATGTGATGGTCTCCCTGTCATTGACGCATCCGGTTGTACCGTATCGCCCGGACTGGTCGATGTCCATGTCCATTTCCGCGATCCCGGTCAGACCGAAAAAGAAGACATCCACACCGGCGCTGCCGCGGCCGCCGCAGGCGGCTATACCACAGTCATATGCATGGCAAATACACGCCCGGTATGTGACAACCTGTCCACCCTGGACTATATCCAGCATAAAGCATCCAAAGAACCCATCCATATCCTGCAAGCCTGTGCGATCACACACGAGCTGAAGGGGAAAGAATTGACAGACTTTGAAGCACTTCATTCGGCGGGCGCTCCCGGCTTCACCGACGATGGCATCAATCTGACCAATGGCATGCTGTGCCTGGAAGCAATGAAACGCGCAAAGGCGCTTGGCGTACCATTGTCCTTTCATGAAGAAGATCCCGCCTTTGTGCTGTCGCCCGGCGTCAACTATGGCAGCGAAGCCGCAAAGAAATTTGACGTTCTGGGCGCAATGCCGATGTCTGAAGAAGCTATGATTGCCCGTGACATCGAACTCGCCTTACAAACCGGCGCACGCGTTGCATTTCAACATGTCAGTTCCGGTCGTTCCGTCGCACTCATCCGTGAAGGCAAAGCGCGCGGTGCAGACATCCATGCGGAAGCTACGCCGCATCATCTGGGCATGACAGAAGACGACGTCCTCACATTCGGCGTCAATGCCCGCATGAACCCACCGCTGCGCACGGAGGAGGATCGGCAGGCGTTGATTGCCGGACTTGCAGACGGCACGATTGATATGATTGCCACTGACCATGCACCACACACCGCAGAACAGAAAAACCGCCCATTTGCACAGTCGATGTCAGGCATCACCGGTCTGGAAACTGCATTCTCTGTCTGCAACTCCGCACTCGTACAGACCGGTCGTATCACGCCGATGCAGCTCATCCGTGCAATGAGTCAAAATCCAGCCGAGTTCTATGGTCTGACCGGCAAAGCTGTCACAGAGGGCAATCGGGCTGAATTGATGATTGCCGATTGGAATGCTGAAACCGTTTATACCGAATACAAATCAAAATCGAACAATACGCCGTTCACCGGTCTTCGGCTATGCGGCAAGGTTCGCGGAATTATCTGCGGTACTTACTGTACTGTCGAATAACATCATTGATCTGCAAAAGCGCTTCCCAGTATGAGAAGCGCTTTTGTTTTGTCCCCAAAGTGCATCCATTCTTTTATTTTTCCAACTCTACATGTCATTTTTGCGATTTTATTGCTCGATTTTGCTGTGTGATTTTTTTCACATTTATGCATTTATCTATAAATCAAATTCGCGCAACTATGTGACAACCTCAAACATTGTCCCTCCCCTTTGCCATTGATATAATACAGGTGCAAGGAGGAGAGAGCCGGAGATGCGTTAAGATAGCATAAATCTATCGTTCATAGTTTTATTGCATTTTTTTGCGTTATCTCAACAGAAAAAGAACACAAAAAGGGATAAGAAAGGAAGAGTGAGAATTTTATGCTTTGGACGTTAATCACATTTATCGGCTTTACTATTCTGGTTGCCGTCATTTCTTACCTGAAAACTTCGGGTGATGATCAGACAACCGCTGACGGCTATTTTTTGGCAGGGCGCGGTCTTCCAGGCTTTGTAATTGCAGGATCTTTGCTGTTGACCAACCTGTCCGCAGAACAGCTCGTTGGTACAAACGGTCAGACTTGGCTGGTAGGCATGAGTCCGATGGCGTTTGAAATTGTGGCTGCTCCGTGCTGCATCATCCTCGCACTGTACGCGGCACCGCGCTACCTCAAAAGCGGCATCACAACCATCCCGCAGTTAATCGGTTTGCGTTTTGACCGCAGCACAAAGCTTTGGTTCAGCATCGCATACATTATTCTGTATCTGGTTGTACAGATCCCGGTTATTCTATATTCAGGTTCCCTTGTATTTGAAAATATCTTTGGTGTTTCCTCGCTGTTTGGCATCACCAAATTCCAGTCTGTTGTCATTTTGTGTATTCTCATCAGCATCGTCGGTTCCATTTATGCAATTTTTGGCGGTCTGAAAGCAGTTGCCGTATCCGATACGGTCAATGGCGTTGGTCTTCTGATCGGCGGCTTTATGATCCCATTCTTTGCACTCAATGCATTGGGACATGCAACCGGTTCTGATGGTTTCGCAATGATCGATGGTATGAAATACCTCATCGAAAACTATCCGGAAAAGCTGAACTCCATCGCTCCGGCAACTGCTTCCGCGCCCTCTGTGCCATGGCCAACCGTATTCACCGGTTTGCTGTTCCTCGGTCTTCAGTCGTGGTGCACCCATCAGTCATTCATCCAGCGTGTACTCGCCGCTGAAAACCTGAAAGAAGCGCAAAAAGGTGCATTGTACTGCGCATTCTTAAAGATCATCGGCTTTATGTACCTCGCTCTGCCAGGCGTGATTGCATTCGCATTGTTTGAGCTGCAAGGCGATCAGGTAACCATGATGGATGAAGCATACCCGCAACTGGTTACACAGGTCATCCCGGCTCCGCTCATGGGCTTCTTTGCCGCTGTTATGTTCGGCGCAATTCTCTCCTCGTTTAACTCCGTTTTGAATTCCGTTGACACCATGTTTACCATGGACATCTACAAGGAATTTATCAACAAAGACGCTTCTGAAGATAAGCTCGTCAAGGTCGGCAAGAACATTGGTATTGTTTTCGCTATCTGCACAACAATTGTCGGTCCGCTCGTTTACTTCTTCCCGGCTGGTTTGAAAACCTTCCTCGACTCCTTTGTCATGTTGGTTGGTCTACCGGTTCTGTCGGCTGTCTTCGGCGGTTTCTTCTTTAAATATCTGCCAAAATATGCTGCAAAGCTCATCATGGTGCTACATATCATTGCATATGGTTCTTTCCTGCTGATCGCTCCGCATTATTCCATCTTTGGCGGTCCGGATTCTGAAATCCATTATCTGTATGCCATCCTTGTTCTGTGGCCGCTTGAACTGCTCATCATGGGCATTATGAACCACTTCAACAAAAAGAAGGGCGTTACCGCCTGGGTGCAGGAAGACGTCAAGGCTGTCGATTTGACTCCATGGAAATATCGCTGGGCAGCTACTGCTTTCATCATTATCTGTGTCATCGCCGTATACGTAGCATTCTCTCCACTGGGTATCGGCGCATAATCAGATAATCTCCATATAAATCCGAACGAAGCCGCCAGAAGGCGCTTCGCTCAACTCTCTCCCACAACACTCCAGAAACACCCGCCGGGTCAGGAACCGGCGGGTGTTTCACATGCAAAAAATCTCCAAAAACAATCTGAAAACAGAAAGCCGTACAGTGGACGCCCGATCCGACTGTACGGCTTTTTTCAGCTTTTATGGCGAGGGGGCGCTGCGCACACGCCGCCGCAAACGCGTATTTTATTTGTGATACTTTCCGCCTGCGGCAATATTGAGCGCACGATATACCTGTTCCAAGACCATCACCCGCGCCAGATGATGCGGGAACGTCATCGGGGACATGGACAGCCGCAGCTGCGCCGTGCGTTTGAGCGCCTCGTCCAATCCACAGGAGCCGCCAATCAACACACTGATATGCGATATGCCTCCATTCATCCAGCCGCTCAATGTCTGAGCAAATTGTTCGCTGGACTGTCGTTCCCCCTCAATACACATCGCAATCACCGCACTGCCCTGTGGGATTTTCGCTCGAATGGAATCCGCTTCTTTTGCCAATGCCGCATCCATCTGCGCCTGTGACGGACGCTCCGTCAGCCGTTGTTCCGGCAGCTCAACGATCTCTGTTTTACAGTAACCCTTGAGCCGCTTCTCATATTCCGCACATGCGTCACGGTAAAATGTTTCCTTGAGCTTACCCACACAAATCAGTCGAACAGAGAGCATACGGTCTCCTCTCCTGCCGGCAGCACGAGCGGCTGTTCCATCGTACCGCGCGGCGCGACATATAATTCACATCCTGTGCCGTCCAGCACACGCTGTGTACAGCGCAGGGCAGTCAATGGATTGTTGTTTTTATCGCTCAAATGGGCGAGCACAACCCGTTTTGCACCTGCCTGTGCCAACGCCGCCGCACCGCGTGCACAGTCCTCATTGGACAGATGTCCATATTTGCCGCGGATGCGCTGCTTGAGGTACATGGGATATGGTCCGGTGCGCAGCATATCCACATCATGATTGGATTCCAATACAACGGTATCACAGCCCGAAATGGTACTGCAAATGCTGTCCGGCAAAAAGCCGACATCTGTCACATAGCCAAGCTGATGCCCTCCGCCGTCAATACGATATGCCACAGGTTCCGCTGCATCGTGCGGGATGGGCATGGAACGCACCTGCAAGCCATCGACCTCAAACTGCTCCCCGCCCGCAAACGTGCGCAGATTTTTTCCCGCCTGCGGCAGCTTTTGCAGGATGGCTGCCGCCGTACCAAACGTGGCATACACCGGAAGATCATATTTTTTTGTAAATGTCGCCAGCCCTTTGATATGATCGGTATGTTCATGGGTCAACAAGACAGCAGACAGATCTTCAATCTCCATGTCAATCTCATGCAATGCCTTGCCCAATGCCCGCACGGATACCCCCAAGTCGATGAGTACAGACGTATCTCCGGCCCGCCACACCGCACAGTTGCCAGAAGAACCGGATGCAACAGAATAATAAAAGCTCATGCGATCTCCTCGATAAAAAGGGGAACTGCATGCGCAGTTCCCTCTGGTTGACGCCTTCCCTATCACGCATCGACACGTTCAATATCGCCGCCGATGCCGCGCAGCTTGCCGATCAGATCCTCATAACCGCGCTCAATATAGCCGATTTGCGAGACTGTCGTCGTGCCATGCGCCGCAAGACCTGCAATCACCATTGCCGCACCCGCACGCAGGTCATGTGCAAGTACATCTGCACCGTGCAGATCCGGTACGCCATCGATGACAGCCGTCTCCTTGAATACGTTGATGTGCGCGCCCATCTTCCCCATTTCCTCTGTATAACGGAAACGGTTTGGCCATACACCTTCTGTAATATGACTTGAACCGTCTGCCAGACACATAACTGCCGCCATCTGTGGCTGCATGTCGGTCGGGAATCCCGGATATGGTTGGGTCTTCAGGTTGGTATGGCGCAAAGGACCTGTGCGTCTGACACGGACAGAATCATCATACATATCAATTTTAACGCCCATATCTTCCAGCTTACTGCTGATACATTCCAGATGCTTCGGAATGACATTCCTGATGAGCACATCGCCGCCGCAGGCTGCAACCGCTGCCATATAGGTACCTGCTTCAATCTGATCGGGGATGATGGAATATGTACCGCCATGCAGGCGCTCCACGCCATTGACGACGATTTTATCCGTACCAGCGCCCTTAATATCTGCGCCCATCTGATTGAGGAAGTTCGCCAAATCGACAATATGCGGCTCTTTGGCGACATTTTCCATCACCGTCTGCCCCTTGGCAAAGACAGCCGCCAACATGACGTTCATCGTTGCGCCCACGGTGACAACATCAAAATAAATATGATTTCCAATCAGACCTTCCGGCGCAATGGCGGAAATAAAGCCCTCGCTCTCCACACGGACAAAACTGTTGAGTTTTTCAAAGCCCTTGACATGCTGATCCACGGGACGGATTCCGCCAAAATTGCAGCCGCCCGGCATTGCCACACGGGCGCGGCCATACCGTCCCAGCTCCGCGCCGATGAAATAATACGACGCGCGCAGTTTGGTCATATGTTCAAACGTTTCCTCACTGTCGAAGTTGATGCCATTGTTTTCCGTGCAAAAGGTGGTTGTATTGAGCTGTTTGATCTTGACGCCCATCTTTTCCAGAATCTCAAATTGCAGCATGACATCTACAATATTCGGTACATTTTCAATGATGCACGGTCCATCGACCATCAGTGCAGCGGGGACGATTGCGACCGCTGCATTCTTTGCGCCACTGATGGTGACCTCGCCTTCCAGCGGGTGACCTCCGCGGATGATATATTTCTCCAACGAAACCTTCTCCTTAAATACAAATACACATCAGGTTGAACGGTTGTTTTACAGCACTTGTTGCTGCAAAACGGGTAAATCCATCCAATATACATGTTTATTATGTTATCACAACTGTGCACAGAACGCAAACGATTTTTTATCACCTACAGATTTTTGCCCTTGCCGCTATTTTTTCACACCCGGACAAATGTGATTTTGTACGGATGCACAAACTTTCGCACGCCGGTCTACTGTTGCTCATTCCATTGAATGTCCAGATCACCGTTGTTGTCCGTATTTGTATCCTGTGTATCTTCTGTACTGTCAGGAAGCGCTTCCTCGTCTGTATCTGTTTCGTTGACGTCCTCATCAACATTCCCGTCGTCGTTATAGCGGTCGTCCAGATCGGTCGGCTGTTCGCTGTCTGCGCCTCCCACTTCAATATCCGCTGATGCGACTACATCGCCTGTCAGGATATTGAGCACATAATCGCCGCTTTCTGTCGAAAACCGCCAACATGGGATGGTTGTAAACCGTCCGCCGCTTTTGTCCGACAGCACATAGGCTGGCTGGGCATTTTGAATCTGTGAAATGACCACCTGAGATTCGAGCAGTTGGAACAATGCGTTCTCCGCTGAATAGGTTTCGAGTGCACGCACGTTCATGCGCTCCGGCTCGCCGGTGCACCAAACCCCGGTGAGGGTCAGCTCATTGCCCGGTGCAAGCTCAGCCGTCAGTCCACAGCCGAGCAATTGTATGCCTTCCAACTCCTGCTGGATGGTGATGGTAAAGCTGCTGTTTGCAGAGCCTTCGCTGAACACCTCGGTCTGCATCCATGCTTCCGGCACATCGATGCCAGCCTTTGCAAGTACACGGCGCAACATCGCTTGCGCCTGTTCCGGCGTGGTCGGCTGCGGTTCGCTGTACAGCCCGACGTGTGCTTCCAGGTTGCCCGATGCCGCCCAGCTTACCGAGCCATTTTCTCCTGTCCAAACCATGGTATTGCCCTTTTCCGCCCTGGAAGTGACCGTGCCGGTCAACAGCGCCTGCGCAAGCGCCTCCTGCACCGCACTGTCCGCATGCATTGTGTAGACCGTTGGACAACTCTCCAGCACGCGGTATACGCTCGAACCACATAAAATGCCGCGTTCTGCGAGCATGGCATCCATATGGGTACGCGTGCGATGAGACAAATACAAATCATAGCTGTTCACACAAATCAATACGATCAACAGCAACACATTGCAAACCAGCAAAATCGCAATCCATGCTGTCTTGACACGTCCCCACAAGGGGGGATTGTTTGTTTTCTTTTTTCTGCCGGGAAGGCGGAATTTCGGCAGATGGAACTGTTTCATGTTGCACCGCCTCCCTGAATCATGCGATCAAAATCCGCCCGTACCACAACAATTTCTTCCGGCGAGAGCGTCTGTCCGAAATCGGGCAAGTCATCCGCATCGCTATAGCGCAGTACATACCACTGCGGTGACACCGGTGTACCCGACGAATCATACCACGGTGTTTCCAACCCGCCTGTCTGGTCATCCGACTGCACATCGCTCCAGCCGTCCTCACCGGCAGGGGTATCCTGCCAACCATCCTCCTGTTGTTCATCGTTCTCGGCGTCCCAAAGACCATCCTCTGTGCCATCGTCGTACAGCTGTTCCCACGAACTGTTGGTGCCAACAGCCTCATCGACATACCGCAAGCTGAGTACAGCATCCTGCGGAGACGACAACGACGCAACTGCCTGTTTTTCCGGCATGACGGCAATGGTTTCACCTGTTGACTGACAGGTGCGCAGCGCGAGATTTGCATGCACCATGACATCGCCTTCAAATTCATAGCGCGCAAAATAACCCGTGACCGCATTGTCCACCGGAACCCCGCCGATCTGAATGCCATAGACCACAATATACCGCCCGGAATCCGGGTCTGTATATGCTTTGGTCAGTGCCGGAGACGCACCGCAGTCAATCGCCTCCAGCGCCGCGCCCGTCAGCTCATAGCCGGTCTGGACACACTGCATCAGGCGGTCATGTCCGCGCGTAACAGGCAGGCGTATGCCTGTGCCGTCATACCGCATGGAGCCGTCTTCCGCCATGCGCACGGTGCTGCTGCCAGACACATAGACCATCACACCATCTGTGCCATAGGCGTTTTCAAGCGCAACCTGTGCGTCCAATCCGAACGCTGTGAGCAATGCGTCCATACCATTGCCCCCGCTGTACGGCTGAAATGACATGACGTCAAAGGTCTCCCCGCCTGGAAAATACAACAGGTCAGGGGAAACCACCGCATCATCCTGATCGGCGGAGAGTTCACAGTCATTGGATTCAAATTGACCGAGCGTCGCGTCAAACAGGCTGTCTGATACGGTGGTCGGTGCGTACAGCAGGGAACCGCTCTCGCTGTCCCGCAGCCACAGGGTATACCCGTCTTCACTGCGGCACAGCGCCACTGCCCCCAACGCACAATCCGCCCATTCTTCATGGGTCTCACTGCCAACCCATCCCGCTGCAACATGCAGCGGAATGCTTCCATTGTATTCCATCAGCAGCAATCGTCCGCGCAGGGCATCGCGGTACTGCGCAAACGTTCCCACAGATGGTTCTTCTACGTTTTCATATGCCTGTGCCCACACATCTGCGGTCTGTTCATATGCCGTTTTCAGACCTTCCGTGTTGTACTGTATGCCATACAGCCCATCTCCGCCGCGCGCCGCAAAACGCACTGGCAATGCACAAGCGCTGGTATCTGTATCCTGTTCACTGCGTCCAGACGAGACCAGCCAGGTACGCAAACTGCTCCACGGGATGCTGTCACGCGTCAGCACCCGCGACCACAATGCCCCCGCCTGCACCAAAACACCGATTGCAAGCAATATCAGAACCAAATTGCGCAAGGTCTCCCTATGTGCACGCAGCATGCTGCGCACGCGCTGCCCAGCCATCCGAAGTGTGCGCCGGATCATAGGGCACGCTCCCCGTTCACCGGGCGAAGCACGGCTGCAAATGTAGCGTCACCCAGTGCGACAAAGACAACATCCAAACGGCGTCCGGCGCGTGTAAATTGTCCGTGCACCATGCTCTGGCTTTTATTTGGCATGGGGACGCCCGGAAATGCCTGCTCAAAGGTCAAGCCCTTCGCAGCATCCAACGATACGCCGAGCAGATATTCCGCAATGGCATTGATCTGTGTAATCCGACCATCCTCGACCGTGAATTTGACACAACCCTCATACAAATAGGGGATGATTGCGTCCAATGTATCCGGCACATCCTCTGTTTCGACTTTTTGAGGATGTTTTGGTTGCTTCGACTGATGCAGCGCCAGTGCCATTGCCTCCCAATCATCCTCCGTGTTCGCCTGTTCCCGAATGTCGCGCGCCATCTGCACCGCAGAGCCAACAAAAGCAGCCGCCAATGTGTGGCTGAGTACCAGGCAGGCAATCAGGCTGAGGATACATGCCGTGAGCAGCAGCAGCAAAATATTCCACAGCAGAGTACGCATATTGCTGCCGTCATCCATGATGTCTACCACCAATGCAACATCACCGTTGACCGGAATGGCAATATCCATCTGTGCGGCGAGCAATGAGACAGATTGTCCCACTGTGCCATTCATCGCCGCAACAATATTATCTGTGACAGCAGCCTGTTCCTGTGAGCCGCCGACGCACTCGCCCGACTCGGCGTCCCATATGCTATATTCGCGTCCTGCTCCGATGCGCAGGATGCCGGCATTTGCATCCACCACCTGTTCCACCGCCAGCGCAGCGCTTTCAGCCGTACCTGTGGCTGCCCCATTCATTTCGGTCAGCAGATCAGTGGTAAACACCGCTGCAACCTCACGCGAAAACTGTGAAGCGCTGTACCGCACGACCCCTAAAAGCAGGCAAATAGACACAATCACCAGTGCAGCGGCGACAGTCAACAGCATACTGCCCGTCAGTTTTCTTTTCAGCGTTTTCCGCATTGTGTTCTCCTTTCACAGGACTGCAACCATATGCTGTCCTGTCGGATCACAGACCCATCATCAATGCTGTGCCCATTGCAGCAACGGTCTTTGCATCATGGATTTCACCCGCTGCAATGCGCTGGCACAGCTCGTCAAACGGCATGCGTACAATTTCAACAAATTCATCGTCATCCGGATTGGTTTCACCCTGTGTCAAATCCTTTGCACAGTACAGGTACAGACGCTCGGTCATAAAACCGGGAGATGGCCAAAGCTCACCCATCGGGATCATCTGTCCCGCACGCAGACCGGTTTCCTCCGCCAACTCGCGGCGACCGCATTCCAGCGCCTCTTCCGGACCCTGATCCATCTTGCCCGCCGGAATTTCCAATGTTGTGGTTTCATACGGATAGCGATACTGACGGACCAATGTCACCATACGATTTTCATCGATCGGCAGGATGCCGACACCGCCCACATGTTCACACACCTCACGTTTACACGGCTTGCCATTGGGCAGCAATGCATCATCTACGCGGACAGACATAATCTTTCCGTGAAATTTATAATCACTCTTCACTTTCTTTTCTGTAAAATCCATGACAAACTCCTTTCAGTGAAAGGCGGCGAAAACACGCCGCGCCTGTAAATACCATTCATTCTTTTTAGTATAAAATCAACAGCCCCCTTTGTCAAACCGGATTGTATGATTTCCCATATTCATCCCAACTTTTCCTGATTCCTTCCGTTTACAGGCGCAAAAACAGGGTTCAGCGGATGCCAAACCCTGTCTCATTTCATTGTATTCGGATAAGATCAGATGACCGTTATCCCCTGTTGTGTCTGCAAAGCACTGCCAGCTTACCAGTTTCTCACGGTATCATCATAGACATTCATATAATCCTGTGCGGAATGATCCCAGCTGAAGTCGCTGGTCATACCCTGTATCTGCATTGCCTTCCATGCTTCCTTGTTGTGACGGAACAGATAGCAGGCGGATTCAATTACACTCAACATCTCATGCGCATTGTAATTGGTAAAGGAGAAACCAGTACCTTCGCCGGTAAACTGATTGTATGGCTTGACCGTATCCTTCAGACCGCCGGTCTCACGGACGAGCGGCAACGTGCCATACCGCATTGCAATCATCTGCGCCAGACCACACGGTTCAAACAGCGATGGCATGAGGAACAGATCACAGCCTGCATAAATCTTGTTTGCCAGATCGGCAGAGAACATAATATTGGTCGAAATTTTATCCGGATACTGCCACTTGGCATCGATGAACATCTGTTCATATTCGTAGTCGCCCGTGCCCAGGACAATCATGCGGACATCCCGCTCCAAAATTTCATGCAGCACGCATTGCACCAGATCCAGACCCTTCTGACTGGTCAGGCGGCCGACCATACCGATGACAACGGTATCGTCATCCGCCTGCAAACCGCACATCTCAAGCAACTGACGGCGATTTGCCTTTTTGTCCTCCAACGTATCGACCGTATAATTCTTAAACAGATGCGGATCCGTTTCCGGATTGAAGACATCGGTATCAATGCCATTGACAATGCCACATACCTTGCCCTGATTCCAGCGCAAAACCGTATCCAGATGGAAGCCATAGAACGGGGTCTGGATCTCTCCGGCATATGTCGAAGAAACCGTGGTCACACGATCTGCGCAGACAATGGCTGCCTTCATCATATTGACATCGCCATCCTGCTGCATAAAGCCATTGTCAAAATGATAATCGTCAATTCCCAGAACATATGACAGGATTTCACGACCATATTGACCCTGGAACTGGATATTATGGATGGTAAAGATCGTCTTGATGCCCTCATACCATGGACGATAATTATAATTCAAATTGTAATAAACGGGTACAAGCGCGGACTGCCAGTCATTGCAGTTGATGACGTCCGGACGGAAATCGATGGCCGACAGCATCTCCAGTACAGCACGGGAGAAAAATGCAAAGCGTTCTGCATCATCGTACTCGCCGTACACCTGATTGCGCGCGAAATAATACTCGTTATCGAGGAAATAATACTTGACGCCATCCGCTTCATACAGAAAAATACCGCAATACTGATTGCGCCAGGCGAGCTGTACATACATACTCTTGACAAATGTCATCTTGCTGCGCCATTCGTGACCAATCTGGCTGTACAGCGGGCAGACAACCGCAATTTCTGCACCTTTTGCAGCAAGCGCTTTGGGCAGAGAACCTGCGACATCGCCCAGACCGCCGGTTTTGATAAACGGCGCGCATTCACTGGTGACATATAAAACCTTCATAGAAACCCCTCCATACTATTTTCCGCTGCGAACCGCGCGCTCAGACGGAAAAATGTGCTTTTTTACTCCAAAAAAACCGAGAGAGCGAATTGCAGGCAATCCGTCCTCCCGGTTGATTCCGGATTTATGATTCGTCCTTGAATCGTTTCGGAATATTTTATGGTTTATACAATCGTGTTCTTTGCAATGGCAATCGGATAGGTTGCATGACCCATCATCTTGCGGTCTTCACGGATGGTAACGCCCTTATCGGTGACCACATAGGACAGCTCAACACCTTCAGAGATGACACCGCTCTGCATGATGATACAATCCTTGACAACTGCGCCCTTGGCGATCTTGCAGCCGCGGAAAATGATCGAATTTTCAACGGTACCTTCGATGCGGGAACCGTCGGCAATCAAGCTGTCGCTGACAACGGCGTCTTCGCCATAGTACGTCGGCGCGGAATCATGGATCTTGGTCAGGATCGGACGGCTCTTCAGGAAGACCTGATCGCGGATGTCCTTATCCAGCATGTCCATGGACGCGGAGAAATAGCTCTTGACGTCTTCAATCTTTGCAACATATTTGTCAAATACATAGCCCTGAATGGCGTCGCCGCGGTTGAATACATGCTGCATTGCATCGCGCTCAAACGAAGTCAGGTTGTGGGTGACACAGTCAGACAGCAGGTCAATGAGGTACTGGCGCTTCATCATGTAAATGCCCAAGCCCTTATACTTGCACTTGCCGCCCATATTGTCGCCATTGCGGATGTCGTTGACTTCATGGCGCGGCGACAGATTGACGAACATATCCAACGGACCGCCTTCAGAATTTTTGGTACAGATGATGGTCATATCCGCGCCGGTCTTCTTGTGCTCACGCATTGCCTCATCCAGCGGGATATTGGCGACGATATCTGCATTTGCAATGACAACATGTTCGCACTTGCTCTTCTGGAGCATATCACTGATTGAACCGAGCGCCTCCAGAGAGGTGTGATAGTTCTCCGTTACCAACGGAGAGGATTTTGGTGCGAATGCATTCGGCGGGAACAGCATCATACCGCCGCGCTTGCGCGACAGATCCCAATCCTTGCCGGAACCCAGATGATCCATCAGGGACTGATATTTATCCCTCATGACAACGCCGACGTTGTAACAGCCGGAATTGACAAAATTGGACAGCATAAAATCTACGACGCGATAGCGGCTGCCGAACGGGACCGATGCAACCGGTCGATGTTCTGTCAGCTCACGCAGATCGTTGTTGTTATCAAAACCAATGATAATACCAAGTGTGTTTTTCATTTATTTGCACCTCATTCTACGTCCGGAATATTTTCCGCGATCATCTGCTTCGCTGCAACGACAGCCTTTTTGCCAACAACAGTATGGGAAGCGATAACCGCAACACCCCACTGGTCTGCTTCCACTTCGCTGGGAGCGTTGCCGACCGTGGCGCCTGCGCAGATATGAGCGTCTTCTGCTACGATAGAATACTTGACAACCGCGTCCTTTTCAATGGTTGCGCCCGGCATGATGATGGAATATTCGATATTCGCACCTTCCTCAACCGTGACGTTCGGGAACAGGACGGAATTCTTGACATTGCCCTCTACTTCGCAGCCTTCGCTGACAAGCGAATGCTTGACCTCTGCACTGCGACCGGTGAAGTGCGGGGGCGCTCCGGTGGTACGGCCGTAGATGCGCCAATCCTCATCGTCAAGATTCAGACCGGAATCCGGCGACAGCAGATCCATGTTTGCCTCCCACAGGGACTCGATGGTTCCGACGTCCTTCCAATAACCGTCAAAGCGGTAGGTCTGAAGATTTTCGCCGCGCGCCAGCATAGCCGGGATGATATTTTTGCCAAAGTCATTGGACGATTCCGGATTGTTCTCATCTTCAATCAGGTACTTGCGCAGCTTGGACCAGGTAAAGATGTAGATGCCCATGGATGCAAGCGTGCTCTTCGGCTGGGCCGGCTTTTCCTCGAATTCATAGATGGAACCATCCGGATTGCAGTTCATGATGCCGAAACGCTTGGCTTCTTCCAGTGTAACATTGAGAACTGCGATGGTAGCCGCCGCATTCTTCTCCTTGTGCTGGTCGAGCATCTTATCGTAGTCCATCTTATAGATGTGGTCACCGGACAGGATCAGGACATATTCCGGATCATATTCATCGATAAAGCTGATGTTCTGATAGATCGCGTTTGCAGTGCCCTTATACCATTCCGAACCTTTGCCGCCTTCATACGGAGGCAGGGCATATACGCCGCCGCTCAGGCGGTCGAGATCCCAGGTCTGACCATTTGCCAGATACACGTTCAGAACATGCGGCTCATACTGTGTGAGAACACCGACGGTATCGATGCCGGAATTGACACAGTTGGACAGCGGGAAGTCAATGATACGGTATTTGCCGCCAAACGGCACCGCTGGCTTCGCTACGTCCTGGGTCAGTACATACAATCTGCTGCCACGGCCGCCGGCCAGCAACATTGCAACGCATTCTTTCTTCCTAGACATTCTTTCTGCTCCAATCTTTCATTAGATTAAGGAAAGGCTCCCCTCTCCACAATTTTACTTCTCTTGGGGTTTATGTATATTCCGCTGATGCGGACGATACGGTGTAAAACAAATGGATTATCCGGTCACACGCTCAAAAAACTGTACGCTGTGCGCGGGAATCCGCATAATCAGGCGATGCGTGCCCTGTGCGGACGGCACTGTGTGCCGCACACCGCCGTTCCGCCCATCCCCACCGTAGCACACGTATTCAGAGGAAAAAACCTCTTCCCACGCGCCCGGTTCATCCATGCCGAGCGAATAGCTGGAAATACGCTGTCCGGTAAAATTGACCACTGCCAGCAACGGTTTCCCGGCCGGATCGCAGCGCATAAACGCAATCAATCCGGGCAGGTCATCGCCGCGGTCGAGCCAACGAAAAGCCCGTGTACTTCCATCCCATTCCCACAGCGCAGGACTGCTTTTATAGAACAGATTGAGACCGCGCACATATTCACGCATTTGCCGATGTGTTTCATACTCCAGCAACATCCAGTCCAATCCGTGGTGGCAGGCCCACTCGGTAAACTGCGCGAACTCGCCGCCCATAAACAGCAGCTTTTCGCCTGGATGCGCCATGACAAACCCATACAGCGTGCGCAGGCGCGCGAATTTTTCATTGTACTCGCCGGGCATCCGTGCCAACAGGGAGCCGTGACCGGGAGACACCGCATCATGCGACAGCGGCAGGACATATCGTTCTCCCATACTGTCCATCAGGGAGACCGTCAGCCAGTCTAAAAAATCCTCCGCATCATCGGGCAGCGCCTCCGTATACTCCAATAGCTGCTGCACCCAATCGTCATGCCACATGCGCGCAAAGCCCAGACCGCCCAATGCCGTCGATTTGGTGACCGACGGCCACAGCCCGGTGCTGCTTGCAATCAGCATGGCTTGTGGATACTGTTCCTTTACACTGTCTGTCAGCGTGCGCAGGAACGCCGCGCCCTCAAGGTTGACATTTTCTCCATATCGATTGGCTGTCCACTGCCCATCCTCACACGCATAATCGAGAAACAGCATGGGCTGTACTGTACTGACGCGCAGACCGTCCACATGAAATTCAGACAGCCAGAACAGAGCAGATGACAACAAAAACGATATCACTTCACCCCGGCTGAAATCAAAACGCCGCATACCAAACGGCATCTCATCATCCGGCGGGGCACATTCATAGCATGGTTCGCCGTCAAAGCACAACAAACCATGCGCATCGCCCGGGAATCCTGCCGCCGTCCAATCGAGGATGACGCCCAGACCTGCCTGATGGCACCGGTCGATGAAATACATCAGGTCGTGCGGCGTGCCATACCGGCTGGTTGCCGCGAACCATCCAAGCGCCTGGTAGCCCCACGAACCGTCAAACGGATGCTCCATCAGTGGCAACAGTTCGAGATGGGTATATCCCATATCACAGACATATGGGATCAGCTTGTCCGCCATTTCCCGATAAGAATAAAACGAACTGTCCTCCCGTACCTGCCACGATCCGAAATGCACCTCATAGACATTCATTGGTGCGCTGTCAGGCTTTTTCCGTCGCATCCACTCGCGGTCGCGCCATTCGTAGCCCTTGAGATCATACACCTTGGAGGCGGTGTACGGTCGGGTCTCCGCATGGAACGCGAAAGGATCGGATTTGTCAATCACCCGGTCATCCTGCGTGCAGATACTGTATTTATAACTTTCAAACCGATCGACTCCCGGCAGGAAGCATGTCCAGACAGACGGATCCTCCTTCGTCCGCGTCATAGGCGCCAAATCGCGCAGCCATCCATTGCTCTCACAGATGACAGACACGCTGGCGGCATGCGGCGCCCACACGCGGAAGACTGTGCCCTGACAATCCCCACGCTTTTCAATATGTGCGCCAAACCAATCCCATGCGCGCAACTCCGTCCCGTCGTGAAAACGTCGCAGATGCTCTCTGTCGGAAGCAATAAGGTCTTCCCTTTCCATCAGCGTCATCTCCTTCCCCCGGAAAACCGGCTGAACATGAGAAATACCGAAAAAGCAGACGCTTTTTCGGGAATTTTTGTTTTATCTGTGCACAGAGCGCAGATAACTTTTCTCATTTGTAGGAATATTATACAACATCCATTCAAACAAGTCCAGAAAAAATGTGAATTTTTACACGAATTTCATAAAGCCAATTTTGCTCAGCCATTCAAGTGCCTGTTTGCCGTTCGCAGGATCATATCAAGCGCATGATTTGCCGCGTCGCGTCGTGCAGTTTCCCTCCCGCGCGGAGAACAGATGGTACGCACCTGCGTTTCTCCATGGTAAAATATACCAATATGAATCGTACCCACCGGCGTGCCATCTTCGCCGCCATCCGGTCCGGCATAACCCGTGACGCCGACGCCAATATCCGCCCCGCAAACCGCTGCGATCCCACGCGCCATTTCCTCCGCCGTCTGCACGGAGACTGCCGTATACCTGTCCAAGGTCTCTTTTTTTACGCCGAGAAGTTTCATCTTCATCTCGTTGCAATAGGTACATGCGCCTCCTTTATAAAACCTGGATGCGCCCGATATATCGGTGATACGTTTGGACAACAGACCGCCTGTACAGCTCTCCGCCACGGCAAGCGTCAAGCCATGCGCAGTCAATGCGGCGGCTGCCGCCTGCTCCAGGCTGCCTGCATCAATGCCATATACCACATCGCCCAATTTCCGGCATACCCGCTGTACCGCCGGCGCGAGCAATT